>NZ_JAXDEQ010000207.1:0-387 GCF_035065025.1 Pseudomonas sp. YuFO8
GATCACCTTGTAGTTCAGCGGGCGGCCGAGCAGCTCGGGGTGTTGTTCCACCGCCAGGCGCGAACCCATGTCGGCAAACTTGCCATAGCTGGCAAAGGCGCCAGACATGGACTTGAGGCCGTAAAAGGTAAAGGGCTCGGCGGCGAATGCAGACCGAACGCTCAGCGGGAGGCTGAGGGCGGCGGCTGCGGTAAGACTGGCTTTCAACAACGTACGACGCTGCATGGGGTGACTCCCTGGTTTAGTTATTGGCAGGAGTGGCAATGGCGATACGGTGGAGCAAGGGCCTGTGGGCAGGCCTGTTATTGAATGAAACGATGTGTGGTTGAAATGCAGCCCAAATGTGGGAGGTGGCTTGCCTCCGATAGCGGTGTGTCAGTCGACATT
>NZ_JAXDEQ010000208.1:0-386 GCF_035065025.1 Pseudomonas sp. YuFO8
TTTCAATCGTCGCCCCTATAGTTGGCTGTCTTTTTCACTTTAGTCCTTGATTTTTAATTTGTGCATTTGGACCCTCAATTGATTAATATACTTCAAATTTCTTCAATTTGGTCCATAATTCGATCAATTTCAATCTCTATATTTACACGCATTTTTTCCAATTTGGTCATTGGTTTTGGATTTATGTCATGAAGTCCCTAATTGGCTACCAAACTTCAATATTCATGCAATTAAGCCCCTGATTTGATCAAATTAACTCTTTAAAATTATATTTTGACCCTGAACTTTAATTTCATCAAATTAAAAACCAAATTGACATAAAAATCTATTTTTCTTGCCATTAAACCCTTTATAAATTTAATTAAACCTTCAATAAAATCCAATTG
>NZ_JAXDEQ010000209.1:0-386 GCF_035065025.1 Pseudomonas sp. YuFO8
CTCGTTCCTTTACACCACTCCTGCCGACAATTGCCCCACACGCGGCACTCGCCGCTAAACGGAGAGACTTCCATGAGCGTTCTGGACGGGGTGTCACTGCTATTGGCCGTGGCGCTGTTCATTTATCTGCTGGTTGCGCTGTTACGCGCGGATCGGAACTAGGAGCGGGCCATGCACAGTTATGACTATTGGCTGATCATTGCCTTCTTTGCGGTGGTGCTGGTGCCGGCCCCGTTCCTGGGGCGGTTCTATTACAAGGTGATGGAAGGGCAGCGCACCTGGCTCACGCCGGTATTTGGCCCGGTGGAGCGTGCCTGTTATCGCTTGTCCGGCGTGGATGAGCATCAAGAACAAAGCTGGCAGAAATACATGCTGGCCTTGCTTGC
>NZ_JAXDEQ010000210.1:0-386 GCF_035065025.1 Pseudomonas sp. YuFO8
TATCTTGAGGACGGAAATCCACCAGCACATTACGCAGCAGGCCCGTGGCCTTGAGGTGCTGAATGGTCTTGGCGAAACCCTCCGGCAGCGGCGCCAAGGCATTGAGCAGCGGCGTGATCGGCGTGAGGTCCAGGCGGTCGGCCTGAAGCTTCCAGACCTCCTGATCCTTGTCGGTGGCCAGGGTTTGCTGAAGTTGCAGGCGCGATTCCCAGCGGGTTTCCCCCAGGTTCATCGCCAGCGAGTCGAACAGCACCTTGAGACCGCTATCGCTGCGTTGCAGGTAGGCGGTGAGGGCCAGGTTCTCGATATGCACAGGTTTGCGGTCGGCGTAGCTGCCTTTTACCTGCGGCGAGTTGAGGCGCACCACCGCGCTTTGCACGGTGCGT
>NZ_JAXDEQ010000211.1:0-385 GCF_035065025.1 Pseudomonas sp. YuFO8
TTGCACATCCGAACGCGGTTCGTTGAAAAACAGCCGCTCGGCGAAGTCGTGATCGAAGGGTAACTCCAGCGACTCGCCATCACTTGACTCCGGATAGGCCACGCATTGGTAGAAATCCTCGGGCGCTTCATCCGTGAGCCTGGGTGCTGGATTGAACCAGGGCAACAACCAAGCATACAGACCGTAGCCATCGACTCGCGCCGATTGCACCCCGCATGCCTGCAACGAAGCCACGATACGTTCGCAAGCCTGTTGCAGGGATTGCACCGGGGTAAGTCCCATCTCCTCAATGCCATCCTCAAGCCAGCGATAGATCACCAGGCGCACCCGTCGATTATTGCCGCGCCAGGGTAGGCGCGTGACGGCCTTGTCCTCGAACAGACCT
>NZ_JAXDEQ010000212.1:0-384 GCF_035065025.1 Pseudomonas sp. YuFO8
GGACTAACTCATCAGGCAACGATCCCAAGTAGATCGCCGCTTCAGCCAGGCTATTGGTAATCGCAGGCCGAGAATCAGAAGGCAAGGGCAGGGTAGTCGACCGGTTCTCGTGATCGGTCCACACCACCGAATCACCCTCAACCACCAGCCGATGCGCGAGCGAGTGACTCCAGCCAAACCCCAACCCACAATCCACTTCCACCGCGCTGGTGCGATACAACCGGGTCCACTCAAACGGCAAAATCCCGTCCAGCGCACCATCGGTGAGGGTCAGCAGTTCCTCACCCGTGACCATCGACACCGGGCAGCCGTTAGTGGCCGTCTTGTCCGACGACGCCGCCGCATCCCCAGCCGGATTCTTCCCAATAGCAGGCACATCATCCG
>NZ_JAXDEQ010000213.1:0-383 GCF_035065025.1 Pseudomonas sp. YuFO8
GAGGCTGCCCAAGGCGTTGTTGCCCGACAACTGTTCGAGGCCCGGCACGCTGTTGCCCAGTTGCGAATAATCGTTGCCGCTCAGTTTGTTCTTGGCCAGGCCCAGCATGGCGCCCGTACCGCCGACCGCTTGTTCGGGGGTGATGTTCAGTTGCGAGGTGAGTGCGCTCAACAGGCCGGCCGTCTCGGACGACGGTGCCGCAGCGGCTGCCTTGTTGTTGCCGCCCTGCATGCCGGAAATCGCATTGGCTGCATCGCCAAGGCTGAAGCCCGTAGCGAACACCGGGGCGGCTGCCAGGGTCATCAGGCAGGAAAGGGCGAAACCGCGTGAAATCTTCATCGAAACAACCTCTGGATGTAAGAGCTGAAAGCAGGCGTTTGACT
>NZ_JAXDEQ010000214.1:0-382 GCF_035065025.1 Pseudomonas sp. YuFO8
GAAGCTGGGCTGACATTCTCCGCGCTGTGGCCGATCACCAAGTATTTCCCGTCGCCCGGCGGCAGTACCGAATTTGTCCACTTGTACCTGGGCCGTTGCGACAGCTCGGGCGCCGGTGGCGTCCATGGATTGGAAGAGGAAGCTGAAGATATCCGCGTCACTGTCTGGGCTTTCGAAGATGCCCTGCAAGCGGTGCGTGACGGCAAAATTTCCAACGCAGCCAGCATTATCGCCCTGCAATGGCTTGCGCTTAATCGCGCGGAAGTGAGGGGGTTATGGCAGTAAAGGCACGGGAACGTTATCGAGTCGACCTGATCGGGTTGCAAGCGGCCTGCGAGGCCAACTATGCGCGGCTGATGCGCCTGCTCCCCGACATGCGCCA
>NZ_JAXDEQ010000215.1:0-380 GCF_035065025.1 Pseudomonas sp. YuFO8
CAAGGTCGCCCTGTGCGCAATCGAGTTTTGCGGGCAGCGATATGCGCTTTTCGAGTGAATATGAATGCCTGGAATCCGAGTTGGCAAAGGCGCAATCGATTCATGGCAGCAGCCAGCCCGATTGGCGCAAGGTCCTGGAAACCAGCGAGCTAATGTTGCGACATCAGTCCAAGGATCTGCGCTCGGCCGTCTGGCTGACCTGGGCGTTGCACCAGTGCGAGTCCTATACAGGCCTGCTAGCCGGGCTCGGATTGCTGCGTTATCTCTGCGAGCACCATTGGTCGGTGGTCTACCCCGAAAAAATGCGTACTCGCGGTGCGTCATTCGCTTGGTTGGTACTGCGTCTCGAGCCTCTGTTTAGGCAAGACGGCCGTTGTCGA
>NZ_JAXDEQ010000216.1:0-379 GCF_035065025.1 Pseudomonas sp. YuFO8
TGTTTCGTAGGGGCTGGATTGGTTTTCCCCCGAATAGTCGCCGTGGGAGTGGTCGGTGATGTGAATCTTGCTGCCCATCAAGACATTGCGGCCAATCGTTATTTTGTTGCAGCACGCTATATGCAAATGGTCGCTGGCGGAAAAGTTCTCACCAATGTCGACCTGCGGCTGATACATGAACTTGAGATATTGAGAGACCGCGTGCAGCCAGAGCCCTTCACCTACTCTGAAATTATTACCCAGCGTGATGTGTTCCAGGCCAAAGACCTTGGGCGCACGACCCAGATAGGCACGTTTCCCGGGTGCGGGGAGCGCTCTGAGGTGAATAAAGGCTCGCCATACAAACAGAAATTGCCCGATCACCATGGGGACGATGAAG
>NZ_JAXDEQ010000021.1:0-114081 GCF_035065025.1 Pseudomonas sp. YuFO8
TGAGGCCGTCTTCGCTGGCAAGCCAGCTCCTACAGGATTTGTGGGGTATGTTGGGTTTGTGGCTTGACACAGATCTGTAGGAGCCGGCTTGCTGGCGATGCGGTGGTGGCCGTTATGCCGCCATCGCTGCGATGCGGCGACCCGACAAGCCGCTCCTACAGGGGATCGAATACAGCCGTGAGAGATTGGTCGACCTTGAGGCCGTCTTCGCTGGCAAGCCAGCTCCTACAGTGGATCGGGAACGGCCGTGGAAGATGGGTCGGCTGTCAGGCCGCCTTCTGCGACGACCCGAGAAGCCAGAGCATTAGTAAGGACGTTTCGCCGGCCCGGACTTGTTCAGCACCGTGCCGATCAGGTTGGCCCTGCCCAGGTGATGCAGGCTTTCCTCGATCTCTTTCTTGGTGTTCATGCCATTGGCGACCACCAGCAGCACGCAGTCGAACTTGGGCAGGATGGTGATCACATCGTCCGAACTGAGCACCGGCGGCAAGTCGAAGATCACGACGCGAGAGCTGTAGCGATCGCGCAAATCCATGATCAATTCCCCCACCGCCGGCGACGACAGCACCTCGGTGGACAGCGGGACCGGTTCGCGTGTTGGCAGGACCACAAAACGCGGCAAGGTCGGATTGACCAGGACCTCCTGCAGTTCCGCTTCGTTGGTCAGCAACTCATTGAGCGATTTTTCCATCGGCAGCCCCAGGTAGTTACCCACCTTGGGACAACGCAAATCGAAATCCACCAGCAGCGCTGTCTTGGTCGTGTGGTGCGCGATACTCATGGCCAGGTTGATCGCCAACACCGACTTGCCCGCCTCCGGCGTCGGCGAGGTGATGGCGAGCGTGCGCCAGCCATTTTCCTCCATGGCCTTGAGGACCTGGGTACGCAGCAGGTCGAACGCCCAGCCCATGTTCGAATTCTTGTTGTAGGCGACAATGCGATGGCGCTCCAGGTGCTCTGCCCGCAGCGGTACAACCCTGGTTTGCACGTAACTGAGCGCATTGACCGGAGCAGGCTGCCCGGATGAAGAGATCACCAGGCCTGACGAAGGCGATTGTTCGCCCTTACCCAGAGGTGGCTTAATAATTTCCATCGCAATATTCCTTATTCAAACCGCGCCAGAGCTTTGAACATCAGCAGATCCAGTGGCATGTAGAGGAAGTGCAGGAGCACCAGGGAGACCACGATCGACACGACGCCACAGAGCACCAGTATCGTTCGCCA
Organism: Pseudomonas sp. YuFO8; assembly: GCF_035065025.1. NCBI lineage: Bacteria > Pseudomonadati > Pseudomonadota > Gammaproteobacteria > Pseudomonadales > Pseudomonadaceae > Pseudomonas > Pseudomonas sp. YuFO8. Next base: position 1,225 of record NZ_JAXDEQ010000021.1, read on the forward strand.
CTGTTTGCGACGATCCAGTTCCGCCTGGGTATGAATGTAGGGAATGGCTACCAGTACGCGCCTGCCCAGTACACTGGTCAATGCGTCGACACCACGTACCCGCTGGCTCAGCATCTCGAGCAGCATCACCAGTGCACCCGCCCCTACCGGCGCGAGCACAAAGCCCAGGGCCACGACTTTCTTGCGGTTCGGCCGCACTGGTTTTTCCGGCATCAGCGGCGCCTCGAGCAGCACAAAACGCTCGGCCTTGTTTTCCTGCTCGAGGCTTTCGGTAATCTTCGCACTCATCTCCTTGGTGCGAATTTCCTCGTATTTCTTGCGGGCGTTTTCATGGTCGCGCATCAGCGTGACCAGGCCGCGCTCCACTTGCGGCGCCTCGAGAATCTGGCTCTCCAGGGTCGCGATCTTGTTGAGCAGTTCCTGCTTCTGCGAAGCCAGCGAGCGCATGCGCTGTTCCGAGCCGGCGATGCGCGCCTGCACCCTGGCCACGTCCAGGCTGACCGGGGTGACGGAACTGCCGCGGCCCTGGGTTGCCTGCATGGCGGCAATCTTGCGTTTGACCGCCCGTACATCCGGGTGGGCATCCGTATACATCGCCTGCAACCGGGCGTACTCGGCCTTGAGGCTGGCCAGGTCCTGCACGGGTTCAGCCACCGCACCCGCCGTAGCCGCCCTGGTCGCCAGACCGGCATGGGCCGCCGACAGTTCCAGGTCCTGGAAGCGCAACTCTTCGTTGGCCGCCTTGTAGTCGCGGTCGATATCCTTGAGTTCGAGTTCGGAGCGCGACAACATGTTCATGCGCAGCTCCTGATGCTCGGGCAGCGCGTTGCCGTGGGCCTGCTTGAAGTCCGCCAGCTTGTTCTCCAGCACTTCCAGCTCGGTGCGCAGCTTGTTCGCTTCCTGGGTCAGGAACTCGGTGGTTTCACTGGCGCGCTCGGTGCGCTGCTTGATGTTCTCGTTGAGGAACAGCGTCACCAGTTCCTTGGCCACTTCGTTGGCCACTTCCGGCTCCCGGTGCTCGAAGGCCAGGCGAAAGGCAATCGTCACTTCGCCTCGCCCCTTGACCGCCGCACTGACCAGGGCGACGGAAATCGCATTGCGCATCTCTTCGATCTTTTCGGTCAGGGTCAGTCGCCGGCTGCCCGTTTCGAAAAGATTGTACTTGTTGATGATCGCCTCCAGATGCTCGCGGGTCATCACGCGCTGGCGGATGACCTCGATGCGCTCGTCAGCAAAGGTATTGTTGTTCCCCGCCACCAGGTCCGGTGATATCTGCTGCGACTCGACCAGGATAGTCCCGGACGACTGATAGATCGGTGGCATGGACGTCGCCACCAATACACTCGCCCCGATTATCACGGCCACAGTCACAATCAACAGCACGGCCCGGTGTTTGATTACTGCAATGTAGTCGTTGACCGACATTTCGTATTCAGAGGACATAAATACCACGCTGCTGAAGGTCAGAAGTCGGGGTGACTATAGATCAAGGTCATCCCTATGATGTTGGCATCGGCGTTTGGCAAGCCGTCTCGCTCGCGCTCTTTGTAGGTGAAGGATAGGCGTGCAAGCCAAAAAGGCGAGAGTTCGCGACTCACATAGGCGCCGTATGTGCGAAAGGTACTGGGCGCATCCCCTTTGGTTTCCTGCCAGGAGCCATCAACACCGACACGACTGGTCTCGTCGAGCAGATAACTCACATTACCCCGTAGCTCATCGGATTCGACCAGGCCGTCCTCGCCGTTGGCGATCGTGCTACGACTGGCTTCGACGAAGGACTCGAAACGCTCACCGGTGTAACGCAGGTTCACGCCACCCTGGCCCGTGGGGCCACTGTCGCTGTCGGAAACCTTGTTGACGCCGCCGTACACCGATCCCGTGAACCGCTCCGAGATCTGGTAGTTCACGCCGACCACCGGGGTGTAGCTGTTCGAGGAGCCAAGGGTAGTCTCGTCCTTGGGCTCATAGCGCGTCGCTTCGAAACGGGTGAACAGTTCGGTCCGCTCATTCCATTGATAAAGCCAGCTGAAACGGTTGGTCAGCTCATCGTAGTTGGTCAGCGAATCGGTGTCGTATTCGACATGGGTGAGGTCGATTTCGTTGACCAGGGTACTGCGCTCGGTCACCGCACTTCGCCAGTTACCGCCGATGTTCGAGAGCTTCTGCGTGCCGTCGGTCGAGTCTGTTACACCGGTCTGCTGGACTTCCGTGGAAAGCGTCGAACTCTCGATGTACCGCGCCGTGAGTCCATAGCTACCCTTTTCGGTCTCACGCTGCCAGCCAAACGACAGCCTCGGATCTTCTCGATTGGACACGACGTCGGTGTCGGACGAGCGCTCGACATTGACACCCAGGCCAAACTTCCACTGATCCCGATCAAAATTACCCACCAGCGTGTAATCGGGGGCAATGATCGTTCGAGTCACCGCTTTCTCGTCACTCGTCAAGAGCAATGGATTGCTGTCGTGCTCGACTGTCATGGGCAGCGCAACTTCCGACTGCCAGGTGCCGGCGTAGGTCATGCCGGAACATGGCAAAGTCAATATTGCCATCACCACTCCGGTTGTTTGCAATGAACGCAAGTTAATCCTTAATGCATCGCGCAATGTCAGGGAACGACCAGCGTATCGCCGGCCTTAAGTTCGTAGTTAGTGGACATGTCACTCCCGGAAATGAGAGCGCTGTAATCAACGGGCATTACTTTCTGGGTTTTCCCTTCGCGCCGCAAGAGCTTGATTTCGTCCTTGTCCGCAAACTTGTCGAGGGGCCCGGTTTCGCCCAATAGTTGCAGGACATCGGTATCACCGGCCAACTGCACCTTGCCAGGCTTGAGTACTTTGCCCTGGACATAGACGACATTGCCCTTGGCCTCGGTGACAACAACGCTGACCACCGGATCGGGATAATATTTGGTGAGTTTTTCAGTGATTATCTTTTCAGCTTGAGACGTATCAAGCCCTTTGACCTTGACCGGCCCTGCCAGCTTCAAAGTGATGTAGCCATTGGGCAGCACATCGACGCGCTCTAATTTCTCCACTGGCTCGCCCCAGATGGACACTTCAACCTTATCTCCAGAATTCAGGAGATAGGGGCTGTCTTCGGCGGCACGGGCCACGCTGGGCACAATAGCCAGCGCACACAGTGCAGGTAACAGTAAACGCAGCATCTGAATTCCTCCGCCTGGTTAGCACATCTAATGAGGATCAACCGTAACAATCAGCGTCCTCTTTAAAGCTGTAACACCTGGAAAAACCTGTCTCGTAAAACTGGCACCTAGATCTTGCGCCGGTTGGCAACAACGATGAATCCCAATAGTGCGGAAGAGAATAACCATACAACCGCAGAGACCGGCAGTGCATTGGGTTGAGTGTCGTGGAACGCCGTTTCTCCAGTCAGTCCCTTGTCCTGGACTGGATCGATCGCGAATGCCTGCGTGGCAACTTTCGTCATTAAACCGTCGCACGCTGAAGTATTGACGGAAGCACTTGCTCCCGACTTGGATCCAGAATCAGCGCTCGCAAGTTGAGCACTTTGGGTATCTGGCGAAGAGCCACCAAGGCCTGTGCCAAGGCTGGCAGTGGCAGCAGTGGCAGCCCCTGTCGAAGCCACGGCGGCTTGAGCCCGTGCCCCTTCGCAAGCGCTGCTTATGCGACTAATTTCATTGGGCAAATTGGCCGCATGGGCAATGGAAGCGGCTACTCCATTCAGAGTCGCAAATAACACCATCAACTTAATGAAAACTGTCGTCCGCATATAACCGCCTCCCTGCGCTGAGGGTTTGCAATTGGTCGGTTGAAGAAATCTGAATCAGGCTAAATGGAGCCTATAAGCAGATAGCCAGTACGTCAATAGCACGTCACAATAATAAATAGAAATATAAAACGCAGCCGAATAACGTCAAAAAAACGCCGCAATGGATCCAAGCAACGTGCCAGAGACAGCAAGTGATTCTGTGCGCAGCAGCCTCGCAAAAAAACGCTGTCAAACGCACGACGTTCACTTAAATGAATGCAATGAAGATGCCGTCGAGTGATACGTTGATCGCTTCGTATGGAACAAGCGGCGCCCTCGCGTTAAAACAGGCGCGCGCCTGCAGCCACGTACAGTTGGCGGTAGGAATCCACCAGTTGCTCAAGGGTAAAGGCGCGATTTCGCCCACTGGGATTGGGCAGGACCCAGACCGCGGCATTGCCAAAGGTTTTCGGCTGCGGCCCCCAGGCAACGTCGCGCTGGGCGGACAAGGCGCAGTACGCCGCCTTGCCGAGAAATGCCACGAAACGTGGCGCAAACCTGCTTATCTTTTGTTCGAAGGCCGCCGCGGCCGCGACAAATTCATCGGTCGACAGCTGATCCGCCCGCGCCGTCGGTCGCTCGACCACCGCGGTCAAACCACAGCGATATTCGATGATGGACCTGTCTCGTTCCGGTAACAGTTGCTGTGACGTAAAACCGGCGAGGTGCAGGGTGCGCCAGAAGCGATTGCCGCGCCCGGCAAAATGGTGCCCCTGGGCCGCGGCCGTCACGCCGGGGTTGATGCCACAAAACACCACGTCCAGTTGCTGCGCCAATATATCGTCGAGCCCCTCACCCACCGCAGATCACATCGACCGCATTAGATGCGAGCGCCGTCAGTTCTGCCCGGGACTTGCCCGCCCGCGCACGGATCGAAATGCTGTGCAGCAGCGATGAAGCCAGTACAGCCAGCGCCCCTGGATCGACATCGCTCTTCAACTCGCCGGCTTCAATGGCGGTGCGCAGGCGCGCCTCCAGGTCGGCATCCAGCCGGCCCAGGCGATCGCCCAGCACCTCACGGATCTGCGAATCCTCGACCGCCTCGGTCGTTGCCGTGCCAATCGCGAAACAGCCGCGTGGCTGGCCATCGCCCGAGAAGTAGATCGACAGCTGCCCCTCATAGAAACGCATCAGTGCCTGGCGCAAGGTCAGTGCGCTGTCACTCAGCGCGGCCTGCATGTCGGCGGCGGCGAATTCCCAGTACTGCTCGAGCGCCTTGATGTAGAGGGAATGCTTGTCACCGAAGGCCGCATAGAGGCTGGGACGGTTCATTCCGGCCGCCGTGGCGATGCTGTCCAGGGAGGCGCCGGAATAGCCGGTGCTCCAGAACACACCGAGGGCTTGTTGCAGCGCTGTCTGCGGGTCATACGCGCGGGGCCGGCCGCGGCCTTTACCCTCTGCCACTTTATTTTGTTCCATATCGTACAAAATCCTTGCAGGAAGGTGGTGAGGGGATATTTTTACACCATCGCACAAAAATAAGGAACCACGAATTCCTTGATCCATGTCTGTTCAAGCGAAGTGCTGTTTCGCCTCGACCCCAAGCCTCTGCAGATCACGATCGAGCGTGCCCAGGCGCAATTGAGTGTGGCGCGGCGGCGCATCGATGGGCTCAAGGCCAGCTGCCGTCAACAGCAGGTTGAACGGCAATCGGCCAAGGAGTCGGCGGACTTCGACCAGAAGGGATTTTGCCCGCAAGAAAACCTTGGTCGCCACCGAGTTCGGTCCCGGGCCATTCATGAGCGCGGGCCGGCCTCAAGGCACGCACCCTGGTACGGGTATTGCCGCAATTTCATTTTGAAGAGTTGAATCTGTTTGCGATCTACCCTTCACGAAAATTCGTCGATGCAAAAATAAAAACCTGGGTGGAGTTTCTCAAGGACTACCTGCCCGGAAAAAAAACTAAAAACCATCTGAGGATGGAGTGTCGACCCAACCGGGTTGGTTCATTCGGTAGAGACGATGCTAGGGGTTTAGCCCGGCGCCAAACAGCGCAGCGCCGGACAAACACTGTTAACAAAATGAGGGGGAATGCCCCAACGATGGCGCGCCTTAAGCCTGTGCAGAAGCCAACGAAGCCACACGCACCCCACTCGATTCCGATTCACGGCGCTCAATTCCCGGCAAAACCTCTGCCGCAGGCGTCCACGCCGGCACACTCGGCATCTCCTTGCGCAAGCTGTGAATCAGGGTGTACGACATCACCAGCAGCAACATGGCGATCGGCAATCCGGCGGCGATACTCGCCATCTGAATGGCCTTGAGTCCCCCGGCGAGCAGCAGGCCCGCCGCAATCGCCCCTTCCAGAATGCACCACAGCAACCGGATCCAGTTGGGCGGATTGGTGCTGCCCAGGGCACACAAGGTGCACAACACCTGGGTTCCGGCATCTGCCGTGGTGACAAAGTGCACACCCAGCAACACGCACACCAGTATCGAGAGAACGGCGCCAACAGTAGGGCCATCCAGTGACTGGACCAGCGTGAACATCGCCGCCGTGGTTTCTTTCTTGGTGGCAAGCAGCACCGTGCCGCCTTCGAACTTCGGTTGCTCCTGACCCACAACCTGGCTGGCAACGGATGCCTGATAAGCCTGGCGATCCTGCTGTTCGTTTTTCAGCGCAGCGCCACCGAACACCGACATCCACAGGATGGTCACCATGGTCGGCACCACCAGCGCCCCGATCACCAGTTCACGGATGGTCCGGCCTTTGGAAATCCGCGCAATGAACAGGCCGACAAAAGGACCCCAAGTCATCCACCATGGCCAGTAGAACGCCGTCCACCAGTTTTGCCATTCGCTGTCTTTCTGCGTGTCCATCCAGAAGCTGAGGCCGACGATGTTTTGTACATAGTCGCCGGTGGATTCGAACATCAAGTTGAGGATGTAGCGAGTTGGCCCGATAGCCAGTACCGCCAACATCAAAATAAATGACAGGTACATATTAAGCGTGGAGATACGCTTCATACCCTTTGACAGCCCGGCAAGTAGCGAAATGCAGGCAATAATACTCACAACCAGAATGATCGATAACTGCAACCCGATACTGACCGGAATACCGAATACCTGATGCAGCCCGGTATTGATCTGCGCAACGCCCAGACCGAGGGACTGCGAAACACCAAAGGCCGTAATGACGACACCCATGATATCGACAACATGGCCGATCCAGCCGTAGATGCGGTCGCCAATCAGCGGGTAAAGCAGCGAACGCAGGGCCAGCGGCAAGCCTTTGCGGTAGGCAAAGTAGGCCAGGCTCAGGCCGATCATGGAGAAGATCGCCCATGGGTGCAGGCCCCAGTGGAACAGGGTGATGCGCATCGCCAGGGTGGCCGACTCGTCCGTCAGGCCCTTGGAAAACGGGTTGTCGGCATAGTGCAGCATGGGTTCGGCCACGGACCAGAAAATCAGGCCGATGCCCATGCCCGCACTGAACAGCATGGCAATCCATGAAGCGAAACTGAACTCGGGCCGATCGTGCTCGGTGCCCAGTTTGAGATTGCCGAAACGGCTGACGGAGATATACAGCAGCAAACCGAGTACGCCACTGATCAGGGCGATGTAATACCACTTAAAGTTATGCAGGATAAACACCGAAGCCATTTCAAAGGCCTTGGCTGCCTGCTCGTCTTTAAATGCACAAAACAGAACAAATGAGATCACCGCCAATATCGAAGCGACTGTCACATTCGGGTTCAAGCCTTTTAACACGCCTGATTGCGCACGCATTGTTTTCCCCTTTTGTTTTTGTTTAAGGGTTTTAGAGAGTATTCCGCAAGATACTGACCCCTTGATATCGAATGACATCAGGGCGCTGTATATCTTCAGATTAATTCCGGTCTAACTCGGTTTTGGCAGCATCGCCAAGATGATTGAAACCTGACCATCGTTCAAACCATTTTTATTCACCGACTCATGAGAAAAACGCATCAATAAATCCGGCTCGCCCTCCTCCACTTAACGCCCGTCGACGCACTCACCCACAGGGTCTGCCACCGAAACCAGGTTAGAGCTGGCAATCCCGTTTGGCGTCACCGGATGATGCAGTGGCGCATCCTTTTGCAGGTGCTTGCCCGTGACTTTCGCCTGGCCTACGCACAGTGCGAGCAACGCGGCGCTGCCGGCATAGAAAAAGTAGAAGCTTGAGGTGCCGAAGAACTCCATCAGCACACCCGCAATCAGCGGACCGATGCAGGCGCCGACACCAAAGGTGATCAACAACATGCCCGACAGCGAAACGCGCAGTTGCGGCTCCATGTTGTCGTTGGCCAGCGCCACGCCCAACGGGTAGAGGCAGAACTGCAGAAAGCCGATCGCCGAGCCGAACCACAGCAGAGTCACGAATGCAGGCGCTTGATTGAAGCCCAGCGGCAGGCTGATGAGCACCAGCAAGACCGCCACCGCGCGGATCAGACTTGCCCGAGGCAGACGATCCGAGAGCCAGCCCAACGGCAACTGCGCCAACAGCCCGGCACCGATGGTCAACGCCATGAGCTGGCCGACCTGTGCTGTTTCCAGTCCCTGTTTGCTGGCATAGATCGCCGCCAGCCCGTAGAAGCTTCCATTGATCATGCCGGACACCAGAATCGTCACCAGGGACTGCGGAATGCGCCGCACAAACAATCGCAGGTCGATCGAAGCCGCGGGCACCGCCGTCGGATGGGCGCTGCGAGTGAGTGCCACCGGCACCGAGCACAGCGCAAACACCATCGCCACACCCAACAGCGCACGGATTCCCAACCCCTCGTCGAGACTCAAGGCCAACTGACCAAGCATCATGCCGACGTAGCTGGCGACCATGTACAGCGCCAGCACGCTGCCGCGCTGCTCGGTCCGGGCCTGGTCGTTGAGCCAGCTTTCCAGCACCATCAGCTGGCACATCATGGCCAGCCCGACCAGCCCCCGCAGCACCAGCCAGAAAGGCAGGGACGTACTGAACTCATGCGCCAGAACCGCTGCCGCAATCAGTCCGGCACAGGCCGCATAGGTTCGAATATGCCCGACCTGTGCGATCAGGCTGCGCCCGACCCAGCCACCCAGCACCATCCCCAGAGCATTGGCGGCCATCAACGCACCACCTGCCGTTTCACTCGCCCCCATCGCATTGAGGCGCAGTGCCAGATAGGTCATCAGCAAAGTCGATCCCAGCTGCATCAACAGGCTGGCCAGATAAAGAGCACCGAAGGTTTTTGTCAGTCTTATCACCGTGCGATCCCCGAGAATTGCGCTTCAAGCCAAGCCGTGAATTTGCTTCCAGTTGCCGGGGTGAACCACATACCCGAACAACGCATGCCCGCCATAAACCAGTTCGGTGCCTTCGGGAATCCACAGCAACTGCCCGGGCGTGACCTCAAAAAGCTCGTCACCAACGCGCAATTCGAAGCAACCCTCGATCACGAAAATCACCTCGTCGTACAGCACCGTCCAGGCCACTTGCGCACCTTCCCAGCGGGCAAAACCCACGCCGATGTTCGGCGAGATTTCGTTGCTGAGGGCTCGCGCCACGTACGCGGCGCCTGGCGGGCCGCCGCGAAAGGTGAAGTCCAGGTCCTGATGGTCGATGCGCAGCACCCGGCGGTTGCCGTTATCCGCCTGGCTCATAGCTCACTCCGGCTGGTCCAGGCCGCCAGGCGAATGCGCGAGCGAACGCCCAGGCCGAGAAAAGGCTCCGGTGGGTTGAGCGAGGGCATGCCGGTCACCGCGCGGATATCGTTGAGCTGTACCGAATCGGCACCCACCGCCAGATCAGCCAGCATCGTCCCGGAGATGGTGCCCCAGGCCGCGCCGACGCCGTTGTCGCACGCCGATGCGTAGACACCGTTTTCCAGTTCGCCAAAAAAGTTGGTGAAGTTGCGCGAGATGGCGTAGACGCCGCCCCAGGTATGGCTGAAAGGCACCCCGGCCAGTTGCGGGAAACGCGCCAGGAAAGCCTTGCGGTGCGAGTCCTGTATTTTCGAACGCATGGCATCGCTGGTGCTGCGGCCGTATTTGGGCACGTGCTTGTAGGTGTTGCGGATGATCAGGCGGCGGTCCTGGGTCATGCGCACCGTCGTGCCGGCGTGATCCGCCGGGGTCAGTCCCCAGTCCAGTTGGCCGCCATAGGTGGCCAGTTCCGCATCGGTCAACGGGCGGGTCCAGCTGGCAAAGGTCATGACCGGCAACAGGCGATTGCGCAGATAGCCGAACTCCTGGGTGAAGATACTCGTGCCCAGGAGCAGCTGTGGGGTACGGATCTGCCCTGCCGTGCCGTGCAGGATCCAGCCGCCACGGCCGTCGCGCTCCAGGCGCTGGATCGGTGATTCTTCCAGCAACTCGACATTGGCCGGCAAGGTCCGGGCCAGCCCCGTGACCAGAGCCGCCGGTTGCATCAGGTAGCAACCGGGGGTGTAGATCGCGCCACTGTAATGACCGGTGCCCAGCACCTTGGCCAGCTCGGCGCTATCGGCCCGGCGGAACGGTTCGCCAAGGTCACTCATCAGGCGTTCGAAATGCTCCAGGTAGGCCAGGCCACGTTCGCCGACGGCGCCCTGGTACTTGCCGGCATGGGACCATTGGCAATCGATCCCACGGGTTTGCACCAGGCCTTGCAACTGCGCAATCGCGGCGCGGTTGAGCGACAGCAACCGCTGTTTGTGCGCGGGGTCCGGATGCTCCAGCGCGAACTTGTGCGGCAGGTCGATCACAAAGCCCGAGTTGCGCCCGGAAGCCCCATGGGCGACCCGTTGCGCATCCACCAACAGGATACGGGCTTGCGGATGATGTTCGGCCAGGCGACGGGCCGCGGCCAGGCCGGCAAAGCCCGCGCCGATCACGGCGTAGTCGGCACGCTGTTCGCCGGACAGGCGCTTGCAGGCCGGTTGTTCGGGCAGCGCTGCATACCAGCCGCAACTCGCATCGTCATAAGGCAGGTTGATCGTGTTTTTCATGGGTCTGGCCTCAGGCGACAGCCTGCTGGGTGTGCTGACAGGATTGCAGCAATGCGCTGCGTTGCGTTTGCGCTTGGCGACCGAGCAGGACAAAGCCGTTGAGCTGGTCCTGGGTGTCATAAAAACCGGCGCACAAGCCATCCTCGGTCGGCGTGCAGCGCCATTCGCCTTCGCAAGCGATGGCAGGCGCCAACAGGCACAGCGGCGCGGCCGGAGTCTTGACCGTGACGGGCATCAAGGGGTAGTCGACGGCGGTCGGTTGGCCGAGCAGGGTTTTGCTCAGCGCCTGGATGCCCTGGTTGATCGGCGCCAGGTAAGGCAGCAGCTGCCCGCCAATCTCGATGCAGTCACCCAGGGCGTAGATGCCCGGCACAGAGGTTTGCAGCTGCGCATTCACTTGAATGCCTCGTCCAACCGCCACGCCGGCACTTTCGGCCAGGCTCAGGTCGGGGCGCAGACCGACGGCAGACAACACCAGGTCGGCCTCCAGGGTGCGACCATCGGCGAGTGTCAGGCGATAGCCCTGTCCCTTGGAGTCGATGGCTTGCAGGGTGTTCTGCAGATACCAGTTCACTCCCAGTTCACCCAGCGCGTGCTGCAACATCTGCCCGGCGTCGACGGGCAACAGGCGCTCCATCGGCCAGCGGCCCAGACCGATGACATCGACGTCAAAACCGTTGTGGGCCAGGTCGTTGGCAAACTCGCAGCCGATCAGGCCGTCCCCGAGGATCGCAACACGTCGCACGCCGCCCAGGCGCTCACGGAAGCCGTGATAGTCCTGCAGATTATTGACGCTGATCAGCGCTGAAGTATCGCCCTGGATCGGCAAGCGGATCGGTTGCGCACCGCTGGCGAGGACCAACTGGCCGTACTCCATGTCACCGAAGCTGGTGCGCAGGCGCCGCGCCGAACTATCGATGCCCAGTACCTTGCAGTGCGGATAGACACGCAGGTTCAGACGCTGCTCGATGGCCAGCGGCGATTCGCCGGACAAAGCCTCGGCGCTTTTGCCTTGGGACAGCCCGATCGAGAGCGCGGGTTTGGAGTACAGGTGACCGGACTCCTGGGTCAGCACGCGGATCTCGACCTTGGGGTCAGCCTTGCGCAACGCCTGGGCCAGGCCGTAACCGGCATAACCGCTGCCGATGATGACGATCGGCTGACGCGGCGACGGTGCGGCGACAGGCAGCGGCGGCGCGCTGAGCGGCACGCTGGCGACAGCGGCCGCCTGGGTGTACTCACTGATATCGAGCATCTCGAAATCGGACTTGCCCACGTGGCATTCGGGGCACATCCAGTCTTCGGGGACATCTTCCCAACGGGTGCCGGCGGCGATGCCGTCCTGGGGCCAGCCCAGGGCCTCGTCGTAGATCAGGCCACACACGATGCAAAGCCAGGTCTTGAACATACTATTCACTCCCCCGCCACCCGGATGGCTACGTTCTTGGTGCGCACGTAGCTGTACAAGGCTTCCTGGCCCTTTTCCCGACCAAAGCCCGACAGACCGACGCCGCCAAACGGTGTTTCAATGCCGCCGGCATACCATTCGTTGACGAACACCTGGCCGGATTTCAAGCGGCGGGTGCAGCGCATCGCGCGGCTGATGTCCTGGGTGAACACCCCGGCCACCAGGCCGAATTCAGTGCCGTTGGCGATGGCAATCGCCTCGTCTTCGGTGTCGAACGGCATGATGGCCAATACCGGCCCGAACACCTCTTCCTGGGCAATGCACATCTGCGGGGTCACGTCGCGGAACACGGTCGGGCGCATGAAATGCCCGGCCCGATCAGCGAAGGCTTCACCACCGGTGACCGCTATCGCGCCGTCTTCCACTGCGCGACGGCACAAGTCTTCGATGCCCGCCAGTTGCCCGGCGCTGACCACGGGAGTGAGGTCGGCATCGTCCTGACCCAGGCCGACGCTGAGCCCCTGGGTCATGGCGACGACGGCCTCGACCACCTCCTCATAAATCTCGCGCTGCACCAGCAGCCGCGACATCGCCGAACAGACCTGACCAGCATTAAAGAAGATGCCCGACTGGACGCTGGCCAGCAGCTGCTCGCGGTCCGCATCGGCGAAGGCGATCGCCGCGGACTTGCCGCCCAGTTCCATCACGCTGGGAATCGCATGCTGGGCGGCATCGCGCAGGATCGACTGGCCGGTCGGTACGGAACCGGTGAACACGATCTGATCGACAGCGCGATGGCTGACCAGATACGCACCGACTTCGCGACCGCGGCCGCAAATCAGGTTGACCGCGCCGTCGGGCAAGCCGGCCTTGGCAATGGCGCGGATCAGCACGCACACGCCCAGTGGTGAAAGCTCGGGGGACTTGATGACCACCGCATTGCCCGCCGCCAGGGCCGGGGCCAGCGAACGGGCGCAGATCGACACCGGGAAATTCCACGGCACGATCTGGGCCGAAACGCCCATCGGGTCGTACAGGGTAAAGTCCATGTAGCCATTGCCCAGCGGGATCGACGTGCCCTCGATCTTGTCGGCCATGCCGGCGTAATACTCGAAGTAGCGCGCCGCCTCGATGAACTCGTCCCGGGCATCGCAAAGACGCTTGCCGTTTTCCTGGCACAGCACCCAGGCGCCCTCTTCGGCCACAGCGCGAATTTCCTCGGCAATGCGCAGCAGCCAGGTGACCCGCTGCGCAGGACGCGCACGGGTCAGCTCAGCGCTGTCGGCACAGCGGCGGGCAGCCAGCAACGCCTGCTCGGCATCGGCAACACTGGCCTGGGCAATGGTCGCAACCGGCTTGGCCGTTCCCGGGTTGTGCACCGCCAGATGCTGGTCGCTGTCGCGCCATTGACCGTCGATGTAATTGAGCCAGTGGGAGGCTATCGGATACATGGGACCTCCTCAGGCAGACGGTGTGGTGGCGAGCAGTTGACGCGCGGCCCACTGGTGGAAGAAGTGCGTCGGGATGTCCATTTCCGGAGAGAACGCCCCGCCCTTGTAGCCTGGGGAATGACGGCCTTTCTGCATGCCTTCGACCGAGCTGATGTCTTCGGCGAACACCACTTTCCAGGACTCAAGGATCGCCTCGCGGCAAGCGCTGAACTCATCGCTGCCCGCCGCGTCGTCGCCCACATAGAACAGGCGCAGGTGTTCGATGGTGCGTCCCGGCGAGACCGGCTCCAGCTGCATGGCGAAGGCATGGTCGGCCTGGATGCCGAGCAGCACGTTGGGGAAGAATGCGACATATTCGGCGTTGCGCAGGCGATCCAGCGGCCAGGCCGGGAATTTCGGCAGATGCGTGCCGGCAACATCCGACAGGTTGTAGGCGTAGCTGCCCTGGCCGGCGAAATGCTGGTCAAAAATGATGTTGTAGTGGTCTTCCAGGCGCGAGTACGAGTTCAGGCTCGGGTGCACCCACGGCAGGTGGTAGGCTTCGCAGTAGTTTTCCACGGCCAGCTTCCAGTTGCAGTTGATGTCCAGCGTGGTGGCGTCATGACCCGGACGACGGCGCAGCAGGCTCATGCCGTCCTCACCGAGAAACTGCGTCCAGCGCGTGGTCAAGGGCGCCAGCATGTCTTCGAGCGGTTGTGCGTCGCCGGACAGGTTGATGAACACCATGTCCATCCAGATCGCGCTGCGGATCGCTTTCAAGCCATGTTTTTCACAGGCGAAGCGGTCGTCCTTGTGCTGGTCGATACCGCCGACATGGGGAGTGCCGCGCAGCCCGCCATTGAGGTCGTAGGTCCAGGAATGGTAAGGGCAACGAATGACGCCCTGCACCTCACCGGCCTCCTCCACGAGCTTCATGCCGCGGTGGCTGCAAACGTTATGGAACACCTGCACCAGGCCTTCGCGGTTGCGCATCAGCAGCAAAGGCAAGCCCATGAAATCGACAGGTTTGACCGAACCGGCCTTGCCCAGATCACTCGCGAAACCGACACAGGCCCAGGTTTTACCCATGACCTGATCGCGCTCAAGCTCGAAGTAGCGTTGCTCGGTATAGAACTCGTTGCCGAGGCCGGTCGCTTCGTGGATCGGATTGAGGACGGTTTCAAGCTGATGCACAGGAATTTGCTGGATGCTGCTCATTATTGTTCTCCCCTGCTGGGCACGGTATTGGAAGGTCGGCAGGCGCATTGGCCAAGGTCCGCTGGCAGCCAGTTTGGGAAAACAGGGGGTGTCACGACAAACGATATTTGCGGCGCGACTCATGACTTTTTGTCATAAATATACGCATGCGAAAGTGGCCGCTCGGCATTAAAAATACCGAGGGTTCGAGATATGAGACTTAGAGTGATTCAGTGGGTCTGAATGACAGCCATGGCAACTTCGTTACTCGTCGTCCTGCGGCGCTGGCAGTTGATTCATCAGCCAGGTGCGAAAGCGTTTTACACTTTGCCGCATGCCAGAACGCGTCAAGGGTTCCAGCAAACAGAACTGGGCGTCTGTGCGTAACACGGTGTCGAGCGGTCGTACCAGGGCACCCTTGTGCAGGTGATCATCGACCAGATTCGACCAGGCCAGCGCAATACCCTGTCCGCCGATAGCCGACTGGATCAGCATCGAGTAGCTATTGATATTGATCCGGCGCTTGGGCTCGACGTTTTTCAGACCCAGGCTGCGGAACCATTCGGGCCAGCCGATCCAGTCCCGCTGCGGGTCGTCGAGGAACAGCCAGGTGCAGGCTGCCAGGTCCTCAGGCTTGCTCAAGTCTGGATGCTTGGCCAGGTAAGCGGGGCTGCACACCGGGAAGACCTCTTCGGAAAACAACGGCGTGACCTGCATGTCCCTGGGCGGCGTCCGGCAGTAATACAGGGCCAGGTCACAATCCAGGCGAGAGAAATCCTTGACCTGGTCATGGGCGATGATCCGCAGGTCGATCTCTTCGTTTTCCCGTTGGAATTCACTCACTTTAGGCAACAGCCAAAGTGAAGCCATCGCGGTACTGGTGGCGACCGTCACTTGCCCGGCGCCCTGCCAATGGCGAATTTCACCCGTGGCCTGGGCCACCTGCAGCAATGACGCACGGACCGTTTCATAATATTGGCTGGCTGCCGGGGTCAGGTGAATCGTGCGGGTGGTGCGTTCGAACAGAACCTTGCCCAAATAGTCTTCAAGCAGTCGAACCTGTCGACTGATTGCCCCTTGGGTGACGTTCAATTCCTGCGCAGCCAGGGTAAAACTCAAATGCCGCGCTGCCGCTTCAAACGCGACCAGGCTGTTGAGTGGCGGTAAAGGGTGGATTTTCATACAAGGCAGGTCACGTCGTTATTATGTTTTATCGCGGCAGTCTAGCCCCTGCCGTAGCGGGTGGACAGCGGCATCGATAGCTCGCTGCCGGATGCTTCAGACGCAGACCTGGATTGGGTAAATAGCCATTATTGCAGGCGCTGGCGATGCTCTTCCCTGAACTGTCGCCAGGACCTTTTTCAAATCAAACGAGATTGACCGTGACGTTGATGTTGTTGCGGGTGGCTTTGGAGTACGGGCAGTACTTGTGGCCGGTATCCACGAGTTTTTGCGCGGTTTCGCGATCCAGGCCCGGCAGGCTCACATTCAGCCGTGCCTGCAGCAGGTAGCCGCCTTCATTGGTGCCCAGGTCGACTTCGGTGTCGACGGCAACGTCCTTGGGCAGTGCAACTTTCAGTTCCTTGGCGGCGACACCCATCGCGCCAATGAAACAGGCTGACCAACCGGCGGCGAACAGTTGCTCCGGGTTGGTGCCGCCGCCACCGGCGCCAGGCGACGATAGCTTGATATCGAGAATGCCGTCGGAACTGCGCGATGCGCCATCCCGGCCGCCGGTGGTGTGGGTTTTTGCGGTGTACAGGACTTTTTCGAGCTGGGTCATGATGATCTCCTGATTGAATTGAGGTTCATGCAATGTCAGGTGAATCGGCCTTCCGGCTGGGTGCCAGGCATTCAATATAGACGGCGTTGCCCGACCCGGCGCCCGATCCGACAAAGGCCATAAAATCAAAAGATCGCAGCCTGCGGCAGCTCCTACAGGCCACGGTATTGTAGGAGCTGCCGCAGGCTGCGATCTCTTGATCTTACTTACGCGCCAACTTGTACTTCAAACAATCATCATAAAAACTCTGCCGAACCGCCGCCGGTTTGATCCGCGTCGGGCTGTCGTAAGTTTGTTCGGTAATGCCCATTGCCATCATCCGCATCCACGACTTGGCGAACTTGTACGACTGGATTTTTTGCCGCGCCGCATACAGCGAAACCCCGGACAACTTGAGTTCCTGGGCTCTTGCCGCGGTGCCCGCGCCCCAACTGCACATATAAGTATCACCGGGCTTCAGTTCCTTGGCCTGGGCAGAAACCGTAAGACCCGCGACGCCGAAAGAGATCAGCACGACCCAGACATTGCGCATTTGCATTCCACCTAACCGCCTGAAAATGAAGCGATTCTGGCGACAAGCGGAGAACATGGGGGCCAGCATAATGCCTTCTGTGCAATTCCTTGACCTGCATCAGTAAACGAAAGTCATTTTCTTGCGACATTTCAAAACTTTGCTATAGCTAAGCTCTCTCCGCCAACTAAAGAGGCAACGGAATGTCAGTCGCAAAGAAAATGAGTGTGGGGCAACTGACGATGTTGACTGCAGTCAACATGTTGGGCTCAGGGATCATTCTACTTCCCTCTAAACTCGCGGAAGTCGGGGGAATTTCGATACTTTCCTGGCTGATCACTGCCACCGGTTCACTGGCATTGGCCTATGCCTTTGCACGATGCGGGATGCTCAGCCGAAAAACGGGGGGCATGGGCGGATACGCCGAGTACACCTTCGGCAAGGCCGGTAACTACATCACCAACTACACCTATGGCCTCTCGCTGTTGATTGCCAACGTGGCGATCAGCATTACCGCGGTCGGCTATATCCAGGAGCTGTTCCACATTCAACTGGATTCGCTGCAAGTGGGCCTGGCGACCATTGCGCTGTTGTGGATCACCACGTTCGCCAATTTTGGCGGTGCGCGGATTACCGGCCGGATTGGCGCAGTCACCGTCTGGGGCGTGATTGCGCCGGTGGTGCTGGTGTCCACCGTGGGCTGGTTCTGGTTCGACAGCAGCGTTTACGCCGCTGGCTGGAACCCGCACAACATGGGCTGGCTCGACGCCGCGGGGGCCTCGGTAGCGATCACCTTGTGGGCCTTCCTCGGCCTGGAATCGGCGTGCGCCAACACCGATGCGGTGGAGAACCCCGAAAAGAACGTACCGATCGCGGTTCTCGGCGGCACCCTCGGCGCGGCGGTGATCTACATCGTGTCCACCAATGTCATCGCCGGCATCGTCGACAACCCGGAACTGGCCGCCTCTACCGCTCCGTTCGGCCTGGTCTTCGCCAAGATGTTCACCCCCCTGGTGGGCGACATCGTGATGGCCGCGATGGTGCTGGCCTGCATCGGCTCGCTGCTGGGCTGGCAGTTCACCATTGCCCAGGTCTACAAAAGCTCGGCGGACACCGGTTACTTCCTGTCGATCTTCGCCAAGTCCAACAAGGCCGGAACCCCGATCGTCGGCATGCTGGTGCTGCTGGCCGCGCAAACGGCGCTGGGTTTCCTCACCATCAGCCCGGACCTCAGTAAACAGTTCGACACCCTGGTCAACCTCGCGGTGGTCACCAACCTGGTGCCCTACATCCTCTCCATGGCCGCGCTGATGACCATGCAGAAGGTGTCCAACGTACCGGCCGGCAAGGCGCTGGCCACCAACATCATTGCCTGGGTGGCCGCGGCCTACAGCTACCTGGCGCTCTACAGTTCGGGCGAGCAGGCGCTGATGCTCGGCGGCGTGGCGACCATCTTCGGCTACACGCTCTTCGGCTTCGTCAACAACCGCCTGATTCGCCTCGAAGCGCTCAACAACAGCGTGCCGACGCAAACTGTCAGCGCGCAGCACCTCACTGGCAAACCGGTGCCGGTGAACAGCCTGAATAAAGCCACTCTGGAGGTTAACGCATGACGGACTATAAACATTCACTCGGGATGCTCGCGCTATTGGTCAGCGACCCGGCGGACAAGCGCACGGTGTTTGGCCGCGCCCTGGATCAGTTGGTCAGCGACGTAGAGGGTCGTGGCGTCAGCGTACTGGCCTCGGAAAGCCTCAGCGATGCGGCGTCGATCCTGCGTTCGGACCCGGCCGTGCAATGCGTGCTGATCAGTTGGGAAATGGACACCAGCAAAGATCACGAAGACTGCATCAAGTTGCTGGTCAAACTGCGCGAACGCAACACCCGCGTGCCGGTGTTCCTGATCAGCGACCGGACCACCGCGTCGAGCATTCCTTTATTGGTCATGCAACACGCCGACGACTTCATCTGGCTGCCCGAAGACACCAGCCGCTTCCTCAGCGGACGTATCATGGCGGCCATCGAGCGCTATCGCCAGGCCGCCCTGCCGCCGATGTTCGGGGCGCTGGTGAAGTTTGCCAGGTCCTACGAATATTCCTGGCACACCCCCGGTCACGCCGGTGGCACGGCGTTTCTCAAAAGCACTGCGGGCCGGGCGTTCTACGAGTTCTTCGGGGAAAACCTGCTGCGTTCCGACCTGTCGATCTCGGTCGGTGAACTGGGTTCGCTGCTCGATCACAGTGGCCCCATTGGCCAGGGCGAGCGCTACGCGGCCAAGGTGTTCGGCGCCCATCGCACCTACTACGTCACCAACGGCTCGTCGATGTCCAACCGCGTGATCCTCATGGCCAGCGTCACGCGCAACCAGATCGCCCTGTGCGACCGTAACTGCCACAAGTCCGCCGAGCACGCGATGACCCTGTCGGGGGCGCTGCCGACCTACCTGGTGCCGACGCGCAACCGCTACGGCATCATCGGCCCGATCCTCCCGCAAACCCTGAGCGCCGAAGGCGTGAAAGCGGCCATTGCCAACAACCCGATGGTCAAGGACGGCATCGACCCGACGCCGGTCCACGCGATCATCACCAACTCCACCTACGACGGCCTGACCTACAACGTCACCCGCGTCGAAGAGCTGCTGGGCCAGAGCGTCGACCGCCTGCATTTCGACGAAGCCTGGTACGGCTACGCGCGTTTCAACCCGCTGTACCGCGACCGCCACGCCATGCACGGCAGCCCGGACGATCACGATGCGTCGAAGCCGACCGTGTTCGCCACCCAGTCGACCCACAAGTTGCTGGCGGCCCTGTCCCAGGCCTCGATGATTCACGTGCGCAACGGCCGTAATCCGATCGAACACGGGCGTTTCAACGAGTCGTACATGATGCACGCCTCGACTTCGCCGAACTACGCGATCATGGCCTCCTGCGACGTCAGCTCGGCGATGATGGAAGCGCCCAGCGGGCAGATCCTCACCAGCGAATCCATCGAGGAGGCTGTGTCCTTCCGCCAGGTCATCTCGCGCATGCACCACGAGATGCGGAGTAAGGACGACTGGTTCTTCACCTGCTGGCAGCCGCCGACCGTGCAGGTGGGCAATGCCACCGTGCCGTTCCACGAAGTCGATCCTGTGTTGCTCAAAACCGAGCCGAACTGCTGGGTACTTCACCCCAACGAGGTGTGGCACGGTTTCGGTGACATCGAGGAAGGCTACTGCATGCTGGACCCGATCAAGGTCTCGGTGCTCAGCCCCGGCATGGGTGATGACGGCAATCTACTCCCGACCGGCATCCCGGCGTGCGTGCTGACCGCGTACCTGGGGCGCCAGGGCATCGTCGTCGAGAAAACCACCGACTTCACCATCCTGTTCCTGTTCTCCATCGGCATCACCAAGGGCAAGTGGGGCACCCTGGTCAACGCGCTGCTGGACTTCAAGCGCGACTATGACGACAACGTCGAACTGGAGCTGTGCCTGCCGGATCTGCTGGCCGGTAACCAGACCCGCTACGCCGGCATGGGCCTCAAGGACCTGGCTGACGAAATCTTTGCCGCCATGAAGCAACACAAGACCACCTCGGCCATGTCCCAGGCATTCGGCACGTTGCCGCAAGCGGTGTTCAGCCCGGTGGAGGCCTACGAGAAACTGGTGCGCAACGAGATCGAACTGGTCACCCTGGAACAGGCCGCCGGGCGCATCGCCGCCACCGGTATCGTGCCGTATCCACCAGGTATTCCGTTGCTGATGCCGGGTGAGAACGCCGGGGCTGCCGACGGTCCGTTGCTGGCCTATCTCAAGGCGCTGGAAGCCTTCGACAAATCCTTCCCGGGATTCACCCATGACACCCACGGGATCGAAGCCGAGGCCGGGGTTTATCGGATGCTGGTACTGAAGTAGACAAGCCAATGTGGGAGCTAGCCTGCTAGCGATGGAGTGTCAGTCGACATCAATGTGGATGACCCACCATCGCCAGCAGGCTAGCTCCCACAGGGGGTCTCATTCCACATCTGGATCTACGTCGGTCCAAATGCCTATGGGCAAATTCAATCACAGCGCTCTATGATTGAACCCCATGACCACCTCCGCTCCGATCCGCCAACCCTGCCCGCCCGGTGCCTGCGACTGCGGGCGTGACCCGCTGCTGGAAACACCCGGCGCGGACCTGCGCATCCTGTTTTTGACCCGCACCGAAGAAAAACGCCTGGTCGACCGCCTGGAAAACCTGCAAAGCCTCCAGGACCTCGAGCACCTGCAACGGCGGATGTTCGAGCAGTTGGGTATCCGCGTGGACATCGTGCCCAGCTTCAACGAAGTGCGGACCATGCGCGGCATCGGCATCCAGGTCGGTGAACTGCCGGGGCTGTGCCGCAAGACCCGCGCCTCGATCCCTGCCGCGATTCGTCGCGCCATGGAAAAACGCCCGGAAATCGCCTACGACCTGCTCAACGCCAACGACCTGTTGCGCGATACCTGACACCCCGAACAAGATCGACGGTCGTACGTGAAGTGCGCGGCGCTGCTATGCCTTCTCAAGGGAGCAAGCGTTTCAGGCCAGGCAGGATGACCCTGGCAAGGCAAACGTGACCGTGGTCCCGGCGCCAACCCGGTGCGCGCAGACACACAGGTGCCAATCCCTGGAAGGAGGTGGCAGATGTTATTCATCGTCAGCTGGAAAATCAGTACGGCCAATCGCAACAGTACGATCGAGCGCTTTCTCAAGACCGGCGGCGCGCCACCGGACGGCGTCAAGATGCTCGGGCGCTGGCACGCCGTCGGCGGCGCGGCCGGTTTTGGCATTGCAGAGGCCAACGACGCGGTACCGATCCAGCAGTGGGTACTGCAATGGAGCGACCTGATGACCATGAAGGTCCAGGCGGCACTGACCGACGAACAGGTGGCGCCTCTACTGGCAGCCACTGCCGACAGGTAATGGCATCGAGGCGGCGAGGCAATCTCGCCGCCTTGACTCGGGGAGGCTGGAGCTGGCGGTTTAACTTACCCAATGACTGGATTTTTCAGCATAAATACCTACGCTCTTTCGCGAGTGATCCAAAATCCTGGGGCCGTCACGGGACTTCTTCCAGGGGATTAACGCCAGTACATCATGGTCATTTGCGCAGGTGATCCCATGCAGGTAAAAACATCCGCCCTGCCCGCCGTCACCCTGTTAGCACTGTGCTGCCAGCAGGCCTACGCCGGCGGCATCATGCTTTACGAAATCGGCACCGATAACGCAGGCCTGGCCAACGCCGGTGCCGCTGCCCGAGCCCAGGGTCCCTCGACGATCGCCAGCAATCCGGCGGGCATGAGCTATCTGCCGGGCACGCAAATCACCGGTGGCTTGCAGGTGCTCTACGGTAACTTGGAGTTCAATCGCGACGGCGACACCAATGTCCCGGGCAGTGGCAGTGGTAACGCCCTCGATCCGATTCCCGGCGGCAGCTTCTTCATCACCCATGAACTGGACGACCACTGGAGCATCGGCTTTGGCCAGTACGCCGACTTTGGCCTGGCGGTCAATTACGACAACGATTGGTCCGGGCGCTACTTCTCGCAGAACGCCAGCCTCGGCGGTCTGTCTCTGGTGCCGAGCGTGGCTTACCGCTTCAACGAGCAATGGTCGGTAGGCGTCGGCGTCAAGGCCATGTACGGCATGCTGCAGGCACAGACCGCCATCGACCGCTCGCCATTCGGCTTCACCGACCGTGGCGACGGCCAGTTCAAGTACAAGGACGAGGATTGGGGTTTTGGCGCGAACGTGGGGGTGATCTACGCCCCGCAAACCGGCACGCGAATTGGCCTGACCTACACCAGCAAGGTCGATCTGGACTTCGAAGACGGGCTGGACATCAAAGGCAATGGCCCGGCATTGGACAGGCTCAATGGCCTGAACACCCAGCTCGATCTGACGGTGCCACAAACCGTGACCCTGAGCCTTTTCCAGCAACTGGATCGGCAGTGGGCCCTGCTCGCCTCGGTCAACTGGCAGGACTGGTCGGAGTTCGGCGAGGTCGGCGTGCAGGTCGACACCACGTCCATCGATGCGCGCTCGACTACAATCGATGCCAACTACAAGGACACCTGGCAACTGGCGCTCGGCGCGCAGTACCAGGCCACGCCGCAACTGCTGTGGAACGTCGGCGTGGCATACGACAGCAGTCCCGTTTCGGACAGCGACCGCACGTTGACCGTGCCAATGGCCGAATCCTGGCGCATTGCCACAGGAGCCACCTATGCTGTGAACAAGGACACCGACGTCAACGTCAGTTGGGCCATGGTCTATCTTGGGGATATGCCGGTAGACCAGACCAAATCCACGTCGGGCAATCGAGTTTCCGGTCAGTTCGACACTGCCTGGATTTCGGCCCTGACCGGCAACATGACCTGGCGTTTCTGATAGTTAAAAAAAAGAACGATTTTAACCAAGGAGTAAACAGCACTATGAACCTGACCCGCAAATTGCTTGTCGGCACTGCCCTGGCCGGGCTCATGCTCGGCGGTTGTACGTCGAAAGTCACCGAGAAGGAGCAGTACTCCGGCTACCTGTCCACCTACAACAACCTGCAGGAAGTCGAGACGCCCAGCGGCGGTACAGCGATGCGTTGGGTGAGCCCGTCATTCAACCCGAATGCCTATGACACCGTGGCCTTCACCCGTCTGGAAATGTACCCGGCGCCCAAACCCAATGAGCGGGTCAACCAGCAGACGCTAAGCGAAATCCAGAACTACATGACCAACAAGGCCAAGACCACGCTGGGGCAGAAGTACCGGGTCGTTTCCAGCCCGGCCGCCGCGCCGGCCGGTTCGAAGACCCTGGTCATGCGTGCAGCGATCACCGGGGTCAGTGCCTCTCCCGAAGGCATGCACTGGTATGAAGTGGTGCCTATCGCAGCGGTCGTGGGCGGTGTGTCCGCAGCGACCGGTATCCGCGATGAAAACACTGAATTGTATATCGAGGCCGAGTTCATCGACGCCAAGAACAATCAGTCCGTAGGCCGGGTCGTGCGCAAGGTCTTTGGCACCACGCTGGAAAATGACAAACAGAAAATCACCGCCCAGGATTTCAAGACGGCGATCGACAAGTTGGGTAGCGACTTCCAGGCGTTCATCAATAAATAACCCGCGGCCTTTGTAGGAGCTGCCGCAGGCTGCGATCTTTTGATTTTGATTTTGATTTTGATTTTTAAGATCAAGATCAAAAGATCGCAGCCTGCGGCAGCTCCTACAGGGGTGTACAGGGGTATCAGTTTTTTTTCATTCCGACCCGCCGGCGCATCTCCGCAGTAATCGTCTGCCGGGTTTTCTTCAGGTCCGCCCAAGGCTCATCGCCCACTTCGGCCAGGCGTTCATGCGCGTTGTGAATGTTCCATTGGTTGCCGCCCTTGAGCTCCTCCACCTCTTCACGAAATATCGGCATCGACACCGGCATCCCTTCGCGGGTACGCACGGCGTAGGCACAAATGGTGGTCGCGCCCAAGCCGTTGCGCAGGTAATCGATGAAGATCCGCCCTACCCGGTTCTTCGGCCCTGACACCGCGGAAAAACGCTCCGGCAGCATCTTGGCCATGTGGCTGACAATGGCATGGCTGAACTCCTTGACCTCGTCCCAGCCGAGCTTTCGGGTCAGCGGCACCACCAAGTGAATGCCCTTGCCGCCGCTGGTCTTGAGGAACGCCTTGAGCCCCAGCTCATCGAGCACCGTCAGGGTCAACTGGGTGGCCTCGACCATGCGTTTCCACGGCAGCGCAGGGTCCGGGTCGAGGTCGAGGACGAAGCGGTCGGGTTTGTCGAGGTGGTCCGAGGTGGCGTTCCAGGTGTGCAGCTCGACAGTGCTCATCTGCACGGCGCCGATCAAGGCTTCGGCGTTGTTGATCACCATCATCGGCTGGCCCGTGAGTTCCTGGTCGAGGGTGGTGATGCCGGGGATCGCCAGGCGCTCGGCGTTTTTCTGGAAAAACAGCTCGCCTGCGATGCCATCCGGCGCGCGCACCAGCGCTACGGGGCGGTCCTTGAGCTGCGGCAGAATCCACTCGGCGACGCTAGCGTAATACTGCGCCAGTTGCACTTTGGTTGCACCACTGCTGGCGTCGATGACCCGGTCCGGGTGGGTGATGCGCACCTTGCCTTGGTCAAGGCCAATTTGAGACGGCGCGGGTTCGGCTTTCTTCTTCGCAGCCGACTGCTTGGCGGCGGCAGTTTTTTTCGCGGGGGCAGTTTTCACGGCAGTCGGACGCTCCTCAGTGATGTCTTTGGCGGGCTTGTCGTCACGCAGGCCATGAAACACCGCATGGCGCACCGAACCGTCCTTGGTCATCTCGGCAAAGGCCACTTCCGCCAGCAGGCTGGGTTTGAGCCAGTGCACGGCCTTGAACTCGGCACCGCTCGGCGGGTTGACCACCGCGGGTTTCTTCGTCTTCAGGGGTTTGAGTCGTTGATGAATGCTGTTGAGGGTCGCCTCGGTAAACCCGGTGCCGACCTTGCCGGCGTAGCGCAATTCACCGCTGTCGCGGTCATGCAGCCCCAGAAGCAACGCACCGAAGGCATTGCGTGAGCCTTTAGGGTCGGTGAAGCCGACGATGACGAATTCCTGTCGATGCTTGCACTTGAGTTTGATCCAGTCACTGCTGCGCCGAGAGACATAGGGCGAACCGAGCCGTTTGCCGATCAGGCCTTCCATCTGCATTTGGCAGGCGCTGTTGAGCAAGGCCTCCGGGTCTTCGCTGAAGGCCTCGGAGAAGCGCAGCAGAGGGTTTTTGTCGGCCTTGAGCACCGTCGAGAGCGCAGCCCGGCGTTCCTCGACGGGTACCTCGCGCAGGTCCACGCCATTGAGGTAGGGCATATCGAACAGGTAGTAGAGAATATTGCCGCTGCGGCCGGCCTCGAAGGCGTTTTGCAGGGCCTGGAAGTCCGGCACGCCCTGCTCGTCGGCCACCACAATTTCACCGTCAAGCCAGGCCGATTCCAGGCCCAGGGACACCAGCGCCTTGGCCTGGCTGGGCAACTTGTGGGTCCAGTCATGTCCGTTTCGTGTAAAGAGTCGAACCTTTCCATTTTCTATCCTAGCGAGCATCCGAAAACCATCGAATTTGCACTCAAAGCTCCATTGACCGCCCGGGGCCTTTTCCACCAGGGTCGCCAGTTCCGGTTTGATCTGGTCTGGCAACTCAGCCTTGCGCGCGCCGGTGAGTGGCGCGGACTGTTCTTTGCGTGCTGGCGCTGCGAGCTGCTTGATGGCCTTGGCTTTGGCTGTCCTGGGTGCTTTGGGCGCTTTGGGCGCTTTGGGCGCTTTGGGCGCTTTGGCGACGATAGTCCGTTCGCTGAGCACGCTGTCGGGCTCGGCGGCAACCACGTTGTAAACGTCTTCAGTCCGAGCGGCACCGTCCTGATGCTTGATTAGAAACCATTGCTCCTGCTTGCCCGGCATGTGCGTGCGAACCAGGTTCCACAGGCCGGCGAGCTTCTCACCTTGCAGTTCGAACTTGAGCCGGCCTTTGGCATAGGCCTCGACCGGGTCGTCCTGGGGAATCCACACGCCACGGTCCCAGACGATGACATCGCCGGCACCGTAATGGCCTTCGGGGATGCTACCTTCAAAGGTGGCGTAATCCAGCGGATGGTCTTCGACATGCACCGCCAGGCGCTTGACCTTGGGGTCCAGCGACGGACCTTTGGGTACCGCCCAGCTCTTGAGCGCACCATCTAACTCCAAGCGGAAGTCGTAATGCAGGCGCGAAGCATCGTGCTTCTGGATGCAGAACTGCAAGGCGTGTGCTTTTCCCTTACGTTTGCCTTTCGCAGATTTTGCGACGCCAGCAGGTTCGGGGCTCTCTTCGAAGTTACGCATACTGTTGTATTGTTCGAGTTGCTTTTCCATGGTGCCCTCCCCAAAGTGCAGACAACATCGACCTGCTGTTGTCTTGAGACCTCGAATAGGTGTGAGAAGGTTCACTTAGTTCGCCGCGCTGGTCGAAAGCCGCTGAGTTGATGGCACTGCAGGCCACGGATACGATTACCTCTCCGTGGTGCCCCTCCGAAATGGTCCCCTCAACGTCGACTACTCCAGGGGATGGTCCTCGACGTGAACGGATAGCCGTTTAACTGTCGGATCGAGGCAAGGCCCTTTTGGAATCGCCCAGCTTTTGAGCGTACCTTCGAGCTTTGATCTGAAGTCGTAATGGAGCCAGGAAGAATCGTGCTTCTGAATGCAGAGCTTCGTCCTTGAGCAGTCATGCATCAGTTAAGGAGTGCAGTACTTCGTTGAGAAATCAGCGATACACCAGGCTCAAATGAGCCATATGGCACAGGTGCCGCTCGGCGTGAATACCTTGGCAACAGGCCACGATCAGCATGTTGGCTTCAGTCAGTCCTCGGATATAGCCCATGGATAAATTCGGTGTTCGCCCGTTTTCTGATCTAAATCAAAAAAGGATTTGCGTGCTTACGCAGAAATTAGAGCCAGTTTCCTCGCTCATTCGTGAGTGCAGCAAATCTCGTTTTGTGAGGTTCTCCCATGGCATCTGAAAGGCCCGCCATCGGCTGTTCCGTCGACTGGCTCCTCCCCTACCCTTGGAGCAATTGCAAGGTCGAGATCCCTGAGCCTACGGATGTCTCTGGTAGAAGGCTCGATGATTGACAGTGATCTTCAGCCTGCCACAAATCATGGCAGCCACTGCGGGGGAGTCGGGGCGATTCTGCGTCGGCACACTGTCGCTGTCGCTGGTCCACCTGAACTTATCCAACCGCCAAACGCCAACCGACGCTAGATAATGGTTTATTTACCTACGCCGGCGCCGTAGGTGACGAATAACTGAGTTTCAACTCAGCCTGAGGCTACTGGGTCAGCGCCTGGATCGGGAGCACCAGCTACCTTGTGATTTTGTGGTGCGGTACCCGGCGCTACGCACAAAGCATTCGATACCGCTGAAGGTTTCCATAGTAATCACTAGAAACTTTTGGTTTACACAGCCTATTGAAATTACTGCCTACCAACCTTCGGTGGTCATTAGAAAATAAAATGAAGTCATTAGTTTTTAAAACGCGTAACCATGTCCGCAAGCCGATTACCTGACTATCTTGGCTTGCCAAACACGGCTATTTGCTCTTCAGCCATCTCGCGAACAAGCAGACCTCCTGCTCTAAAACCCTGAATACCATTCGGACAGGCGTCCGTGAGACGCCTATCAGATCGGCTGTAGGAAACTCGGACACATGGATCCAACTATGCGCTTGCTGTGCGCGTTAATACTGGAAAAAGTCGACCCCTGCCCCATTCACCATCCTGAATGGGCTAATAACCCTGAGTGGGCATCTGGAGGCGGCCTGTATCACATTGCCTGCGACTACCGCCTGATGATCGGTAACCTCATGGATCTGACCCATGAGACGTATGTCCATGCCTCAAGCATTGGCCAAAAGGAAATTGACGAGGCACCTGTAAACACTCGCGTTTTAGGTGAAGCGGTGATTACCAGTCGATCTATGGATTGAGGGATGGCCCCTCTCTTCTGGCAGGCAGCGTTAAGAGGAAATGGTCCTGCTGACGATGTACCGGTGGATCGCTGGCAGATTTGTAGGTTTTTCCTCCTAGCCATGTCCTAATCAAAGTGGGCGTTGCACACGCTGGTGAGGGTGGATATGACGCTAATCCCGCCCATAAAGCGGGGACCATCTTCGTTGACTTCATTACGCCGGAGACTGATACCTCCATCCGGTACATTAGAAGTCACTGCAAATCGGCTGCCTAGATTCGGCAGAAAATGGGGAGCAGCCGACTTTCTGGAGTGAAGATTTTTGAGACCGTGCGTGTGCGCGCTGGTCGCCGCAATGCCTAGGAACGAAATCGAAGAGGCGCAAGAATTCACATCTTGGGTATAACCCAAGAAACTTTCTCACAGCACACGTACGCTTAAAACCTTCTTAAACAGGAAAAATTCCGCGTCATTTTAGTTTTGATAGTAAATACGCAAGGTTCGTCTCACCCAAGCTACTTAGGATTGATAACCAGACTAAAATTTAGTTGCAAGGCGCAGCGTAAGCCCACTCACACCCGTGGTATTTTCACCCCAAGTTGTGGTAAGGAATTTAGCCATCAAATTATATGGCTTTCCGTCGATACTGAAATCATAAGCCAACAATGGGCCAATACTGAATGAGGCGGCACGACTTCCTCCATTTGCTAACTGAGCGCCGTTCAATGTGTCGTCGTTTAGCTGCTTATAAGTAGTACCAGTTATCCCATATTGCCATGGACCACTCCGCTGGGTACCTGCAAAGTCCAAACTCACTACATAACCAGAATGATAATCAGTATCACGATTTTCAGTATAATAGTTGAAAAACAGCCTCGCACTCAGTTCAGTAGCCTCACCAAGCGCCTTAGGAAATATACTAGGAACTGTATGTGTAACCCCTACGTTGGGCGAAATGGTATAAAAATTTGACCCGATATTTGGTGAGCGATCCTTTTTGTAATTACCAGTTGGAATATTTAAGCCAAGTCCAACCCAATATGCTGTTCCATAGGGTACAGGAGAATTTGGAGAGAACTGCTCCGACGGATTAAATTTGCTCCAGGCGAAAACATCAGAGTAAATATCTTGAATTCCGGATGCGCAAGATACCGATGATATACCGAAACAGGTGCGCTGGGCCCCAAGATAGAGAGTTGAGGCTATAGTGCCTGATAGAATGGGTTGATCATATACATGCAACAATCCGGCGCCGGCGAAATACACATGTCCATCAGCAGATATTGAGTCACCGTTGGTAGTGTACCACTTTTCTACGTTGATCCCGCCCGTGACAGCTGCCACGTAGTTTCCCGGTGGAGGAAGCAATGCTGACCTGATATCAGTCCCCCCAATTGGACCGGCGGGGGAGATGGACTCCGCAGCATTCAAATTGAATGGAAGCGTGAATATCGCTGCTGTCACGATGATACTACAAGCACGCTCGATACATTTCATACGTTACTCCAGGCTATTATTTTTGTAGGTATACGTACTATTAAAGCGGTGTAGGATGCCGGACTCCAAGTTTATGACTGTGGGGTCCGGATCCTACGCGTACAATCTTTTCGCTAGTTATAAGTAGGCCACTACGGGTTCCATTGAACTTGGAAAGAACGACGAATTGGCAGCAGAGCCAGAGGCAAGAAATCAGGAGCCTGGTCAGGCGTAGCACAAAGTGATTTCAGTCGCTCGAAGGCTACGCGCAAGCCAATAGTACCCTGCAGACGACCAAGGGGAGCGCCCAGGCATGTATGGCGTCCTTTGGTGAATGCGTAATGACTCTGCTCATCCAGCACCTCGCGATGGATATTGAATGACATTGGGTCGGCCACGCCGGAGGGGTCGGTGTTGGCGCTGACCAGCGCAAGCCAAACGAAGTCCCCTTGTTTAATTTGTACCCCTGCTACCTCGGTGTCCCTAGTCGCGACACGCGATGTAAACGGAGCTGAAGGTCGTCGCCGAACCGTCTCCTCAAACACCTTCGGCCACAGAGTTGGATCATTTAGTGCGTCCGCTAGTTGTTCGGGATGTTGAGACAAAAAAAGTATGCCGTTGGCCATCGCTTGGGCGGTTGTATCTGTGCCCGCAGCAGCAAACTCGGTCAAATGCATTGAGATTCGCTCTTTTGATAGCGAATACGACCCATCAGGCTCTCGTGCGCTAGCCATAATGGAAATGATATCGCCCTCCTGACTTTCCCTACGTTCCTCGACCAACTTACGTAGGTGAAGCTGTGCCGCTGCGTACCGCTGCCAAACGGTTGAGAATTCCGGCTCTGGGATAGGTTCGCGACCACTAGCCAGAACGCGGAAATGATCGTCACGCAGTTGACGGATGAAACCTTCATCTGCTGGTGGGAGTGCCAGAAGAGCCATGAGCGTTTGAGTCGTCAACTCAAGGCAATAGCTTTCCATGAACTCTGCTGAGCCTGCGGGTGCCAGCTTGTCGAGAATCCTGTTGGCTCGCGCCTCGATTTCAGGAGCAAGTTTGGCAATATTGGGCTTGAGAAAGCCTTTCTGAGCTACCTTTCGAGCACCTGTGTGCTTA
This sequence comes from Pseudomonas sp. YuFO8, assembly GCF_035065025.1. Lineage (NCBI taxonomy): Bacteria > Pseudomonadati > Pseudomonadota > Gammaproteobacteria > Pseudomonadales > Pseudomonadaceae > Pseudomonas > Pseudomonas sp. YuFO8. Next base: position 32,327 of record NZ_JAXDEQ010000021.1, read on the forward strand.
GGCGGATCCATGCCGATCATTATCTCGCTCATCAGCTCGGGGCTGACAATTTCGGAGTAGTCCGCCGGGATCTCAATGAATGCTCCGTTAGACTTGCATGACCACAGCTCCCAATCCATCAGAGCAGCATCAACGTCCGTGCGGCGAGTAATGATCCATGCACCAATGGGTTCATACCAAAATACTGGAGCATTTTCCCTGGCGCTCTCGAACACTGCTGCTGGATCATTCAGATAGAAATTGCTAAAAAGATCGAACTCTGCCGGGGCGGAGTGATTAAAAGGGCAACGACTCATAGTGGTATTCCTGCCTTACTAGGAAATCTGGTGTGAGAAATCAGATGGCTGCTGCAATCGCCAATGTTGAAAGCCGCTGAAATCTCATAAGGTTTTCGCTTTCTTCCATAATCCCAGCGGTAAGACAAACGAACGTAACGTCCCGCGCAGGATCAACCCAGAAAAGCGTGGAGCCAGCACCGTAATTTCCGAAGGTGCGGGGGCTCGTAGCAGGACCAAAGTACGACGGATAGAGACCTGATCCCGAAAGCGCAAAGCCCAGGCCGAAATTTGCAGGAGGAACTTGCCAGCCGCGTGCCTCGGCTAGCGCTTTATACAAGTCACTAGGCTGGTCGCCAGTCTGGTTGGTTGTCGCAACATCCATCATCGCAGAGCTGATGGTCGTGCCCTTAGCTCCTTTGCCTGCGGAGCGCAGCATTTCAGCAAACTTGAATACGTCTCTGGCTGTTGACACCGCTCCAACCCAAGGCATCTCAGCTTGGCTATTGATGATGTCGTTCATCACCTCGATATCTGCCACTGAGAGCCATCCACCATCAGGAAACTTAGCTTTAATCGGGACGTACCGATCGGTCCACGCGTCAGGAGCTCCCAAAGCGCTACTGGACATTCCCAGAGAATCGAAAAGGTTTTTCTGCAGTAGATCTTTGAACCGATCTACGCCACTAGCGCGCCGAACCATTTCGGCCATCAGTACATGGTTGAGCGTTGGCGAATAATTGAGTGTCACACCTGGTTCGCCTGTCACATCCAGCTGACAAATTGCATCAACCACGGCACTCATATCGCCCAGTTGGTCGTAGGGAAGTGGGCAAGGCGTCGGAACTAAGCCAGCACGATGAGTGAGCAGATGCCCCAGATTGATTTTATCTTTGCGCCCGCTCCGGAAGCGATCCCGACCATAGAACTCGGGGATCAAGTCGACGACCTTAGTGGTTAGGGACAAGATTCCCCTATCCACGGCCTGAAGCACCATGACATTGGTAAACGCCTTGGTGAGAGAAAACACCCGATAGATATCATCCGGCGCGGCACGTCGGTTGTTCTCTTTATCGGCCCAGCCGATTGAGGCTTCGTAGCCAATCTGACCATGACGTGCCAGGATAATATTGGCTCCGTCGTACAGCCCTGAGTCGATATCTTTCTTGATTACATCGTCCAGACGTTGCAAAGCAGCAGGGTCAAAAAATTTATTATTGTTTGGCATGTGACTATTCCTACCCAAGAGTTTGATTACATGTAAATGCCGCCGGACGGGCAGAGTGTTTGCCCCGTGTAATACGCTCCATCCTCACTTGCGAGGAACAGCAGCGTCTGAGCGATTTCAGATGGATGTGCTGCTCTTGGGATAGGCTGCATTGCGATGATTTTCTCCATGATTTCTGGAGGCTGTGAGCTCAGCAGCGGGGTATCGACGGCCCCTGGGGCTACGGCATTGACTCGAATGTTGTGAGGAGCCAACTCGCCGGCAGCTGAACGGGTCATGCCAAGGACAGCGGCCTTTGAAGCCGGGTAATACAGAGGCATGGGGACGCCGACCAGAGCTGCCACGCTCGAAATATTTACTACAGACCCGCCGCCGGCTTTTTTCAGGAGTGGCGCGGCTGCCCTCAGGCAATAAAAAGTACCGGCAAGGTTGACAGCCAGGACTTTAGCGAACTCTTCATCGCTCGTATCTTCGAGAAATGCAGGGAGAAATCGCTCACCTCGTGCGGCCGCTTCAAAGGCACTGACATTTGCCCTCACTAACTTATCATTAGCTTCTTTCGTCGGGGCATTGATGCCAGCAGCGTTAATTAGAATGTCGAGCTTGCCATGTTTTTCATTGACGCCAGAAAACACCGCATTAACCAGTTGGCTGTTACTCACATCCAACTCCACGCACTCGATCCGTGGATTGTGAAACTTGTCGGTTAATTTTGCCATGGACAGATCAGCGGCAATGACAGTAGCACCTTCTGCCACAAAAAGCTCAACCGTTGCAGCGCCAATACCAGATGCGGCACCAGTAACAAAAGCGACTTTTCCTTCAAGTTTCATATAAACCTCTATAGTTATTTTAATAGCGCAGGTGCGCGTAGGCCTGAATATCGCAAATCGATCATCATCGGAAAGAAAGTTATTTACACTCGCAAGAATCTAACTCTGCTGGTTGCAGCACAAAAAAGGTTTTGGTTCGATCAAATATCCAGCACGAGCTTTTTCCCATGTGCCCGAGAACAACAAGTCAAAATCTGATCGTTCGCACTTCTCTCGCTTGCCGAAAGATAAAGGTCACGATGATCCGGCGTACCTTCCAGCACCCGCACAAGACAAGTCCCACATACACCCTGTTCACAGGAGTATGGGATTTCAATTTCGTTTTCCATAAGCACCTGCAAGATGCTGCGCTCCGCAGGTACCTTCAAAACCTGTTGGGTACTGGCAATAGTTATTTCAAAGGATTGATTTGAATCAGCATCACCAGCCTCATTTGCAAAATATTCGCGATGCAGCTGGTTCTCTCCCCATCCTACATTGCGTGCGGAGTCCAAGACGAAGTTCATAAAACCAGTCGGACCGCAGACGAAAAGGTGTTCATCGGGGGTTCGGTTTGCAAGCATGGATGCCAAGTCAGGCTTGGTATCAGGTTCGGAGTCAAAATAAAGGTTGACCCGATGGGCGAAAGAGCAGCTTTTGAGTTTTTCCGCGAATGCAGCATGCTCCCAAGAGCGACTGTAATAATGTAATTCGAAATCAGCACCTATCTGTGACAGCCTCTCAGCCATGCTAAGGATCGGAGTGATACCTATGCCACCAGCGAACAACAGCGTCTTCTTCGCTTCATGACTTAAAGGAAACAAGTTTCGAGGCTGACTAATATTAAATTCTTGACCAACTTGCAATTGGTGCATCGCTGAAGAGCCTCCGCGTCCCTCGGGGGCCAGCAGGACGGCAATCTTGTAGCTGTGCTCAGCTTGTGAACTATTGTACAACGAGTATTGCCGAATCAATCCATTGGGAAGATGGATATCGATATGAGAGCCTGCGCTGAAAGGCGGTAGTGCCTCTCCAGTTGCAGACACCAGTTCAAAACTAAGAATATTATGGGCTTCGCACTTGCGGTCGGCAATCCTGACACTTATCACGGCCAGATCTCCTGCAATTATAAAAAGTGATACCCGCCCACAGGCAGTAGGCAATACGAACACAACGTCGTTAATGGGTTTTACTTAAATTTACTTAGCTCTTCGGCAAGAAGGCGGTCAATGACTCGCCGCGATTGAACGCCGCCTGAGTCAATGTTTAGCTTAAGAAGTACCCGATCCGGATATAGCAACAGATTTTTCTGCTGCTGTTCGAGCATATCTAGATCTTCCGCGAAAATTTTCCCCTGACCTTCTCGGATTGTATCTGTCAGTACATGATCGCCTGGTTTGAAATTACGAGCCATGCCCCAGAAGTACCAAATAGATGTCTCAGTTTCCGGAGTGATAAAATCCACCACTATGGAAGAGGCTTTGTGTTCAGGTAGCGCATGTACCCCACCTTTTCCTTCCAGGGCAACACCAACTTCGATGAGCACATGACTCGGAGGGGTAAATCGGCAGATCTGCCAACGATCGACTAAGGAGTCTTCATTCAGGTCATTACCCCGAAGCGCCATCTTCCAAAATGGCGGGGCGATGATGCTGTGCATGTGCCGCTCGGTCACAACCTCATTGCCATTTACGGACGTCTTGCAAGGGACCTCATCAATCTCTTTCTGTCCGATGCTGGAAGCGTGAACATAGGTCTCATGGGTTAAATCCATGAGGTTATCGATCATGAGTTTATAGTCGCAGGCGATGTGATATAGACCACCACCGTAAGCCCACTCTGGGTTTTGCGCCCATTCAAGATGGTGAATCTCGTCGGCGTTCGCCAACGACTGATCACCTGGCCAAACCCAAATGAACCCGTATCGTTCAACCGCAGCGAATTTTTGAATGCAGGGAAAACCGCCGACCCGCTGCCCTGGCATGGACGCGGTATGGCCATCGCAGCCCATAGCGAGGCCGTGATAACCGCAGACCAGATTGCCGTTTTCGACATACCCCAGTGAGAGCGGAGCTCCGCGATGTGGGCAAAAATCTTCCAAGGCACATACAAGGTCATCAGCGCCACGGAAGAACACCATTTTCGTGCCACAGATTTGCCTGCCAAGTGGTTTCTCGGCCAACTCATCAGGGGTACAGGCAACGTACCACGCGTTCCTTTGAAACATGATTAATCCTCTGATTGGAGTTGTTTTGGGATTGAATTCATGTTCTTTCAGCCAATGCGACTTGTCAATAGACAACTGAGTAGACAGGTGTCTATTTTCGGCAAATTTTTTTGCCCGGTGACAAACGGTGTCTCCAGACTATGTATGCGAGAGAAGAATTAGCTGCGGATGCGGGAAAGGACGGCCCACCATTGGGCAGCAAGGACGCGACAGAAGGGCTCTACGTCGAGCAGATTGCCGACAACCGTAAAGAACATCACCCTTTCGAACTGAATCATCAAAGCCAAGACTGCGAGATGGTTGTCCTTGAAATGCTCCGCATTGGACGCCGGATTCAGTTCGCGTGTGAATTGAGTTGCGGCTTCACTGATGCTATCGATCCAACGCTGCGCAACCTTGGGCTCAGTGGCAACGGCCTGCTCCATGGCCTGGTAGTGAAGACTTTCACCCTTCCAACGCTCGATGATCCCCATCAGCCAAACGCAGATGTCCCTCTCCGTGTCGCAGCATTCTCTGGCAAAGAGCGTATAGCGCTGGAACAGCTCAGTTTGGTTTCGCTCGATCACATCAACAATGATTTCCGCCTTCGTAGCAAAATGCAGATAGAAGGTAGCTCTGCTAGCTCCGGCAGCAGAAGCGATCTCTGTAGCTGATGTCGCCTGATATCCTTTGACTGAGAATGCCTGAAAGGCCGCCTCTACGATTCGATCCCTAGTCATTTTCGCCTGCGCCTCTCGAATGGGCGAAACCACCGTGGCATCTTTACGATCTTTCAACTCGGCCTCCTTAGGTCGTAGCAAGTGCAGACCCCATCTGACGTCTGCTCAAACGATTGATATTCCTAGCCAGCGTATCATCTGACTTCGCAACCTGGACAACCTGCCTTTCCGGGATGGCCTTTACCGAGCCCTCTGGAATGCGTATGGCTGCACCAAAAAGCATCTAAAAATAATCGACAGTGAGGAGGAATAACGCAAGAGTCAAAATAGTCCGCTGCACACCTCCAGCTTTTCACGCGTGAATAAGCCTTCGATCCGCGGACTCCCATATGCTGAATTTAGAACGCGAATTCGCCCTCTTCGCGGTTCCGAAAATCCGCAAAGCATACTCGACATCTTGGGTCATACAGCCCTCCGATAACTCACTGCTTGCCACACTATCTTTTGATAGGTGATTGCGTTGCCCTGCTGCATGAACCTCCAGTCACGTTAAAAGAAACACTGGACACGGACCGGAGTGCAGGCTGCCCATCAGTTAGGCAATGTCCTCAGACTGACGACAGTTTGACTGGGTGTCGCCCCGTCATCTCCATCCTCCGGTACGCCCAGCATCGACGTGTAACACCTCGAAATCTGAGGCTGGTACCTTTTCTGCGGAGAGATGGATGCAACCATTTGTTTTTAATGCCCTGCCCGGGCGAGTGATTTTTGGATCAGGCACCTTGAGTCAGGTTGGTGATGAGATCCGGGGCCTAGGATGTTCTCGTGCCTTGGTGCTCAGTACTCCTCAGCAACAAACGCAAGCTCAGCGCTTGGCCGCGCAACTAGGTGATCTCGCTGTTGGTGTTTATACAAATGCGACAATGCACACACCTACTGATGTCACGTTCCATGCCCTGCAATTTTTTCGAGAGGCTGAGGCGGATTGCGTCGTAGCTCTGGGTGGCGGGTCCACAATTGGACTTGCAAAAGCCATTGCGCTGAACACCGATGTACCGCAGATCGTAATTCCAACGACCTACGCAGGCTCAGAAGCCACGCCGATTATTGGTCAAACTGAAAACGGCATAAAAACCACTCAGAAGACCCTGAAAGTCCTGCCTGAAGTCATCGTGTATGACGTTGATTTAACCCTCGGGTTACCGGCTGAAATGTCCGTCACCAGTGGGCTCAACGCAATCGCCCATGCTGTGGAAGCGCTTTATGCGAAAGACGCCAATCCGCTAATTTCAATGCTCGCAGAACAGGGCATTGCAGCGATCGCTCGTGCGCTGCCGCGCATCATCAAGAACCCGGAAGACCGAGAGGCTCGTTCTGATGCTCTGTATGGCGCTTGGGCGTGCGGTGTATGCCTTGGTGCGGTCGGAATGTCCATTCATCACAAGTTGTGCCATACGCTGGGCGGTACCTTCAACCTCCCACATGCCCAAACCCACACTGCGGTACTGCCTCATGCGGCCGCTTACAACCTCGACGCCGCGCCCGCGGCTATGGCTCGAATTGCAGCAGCACTTGGTGTCGATAACGCACCTCGTGGGTTGTTCGATTTAGCCAAAAGCCTTGGGGTTCCCACCAGCCTTGCCGAGCTTGGGTTGAAGGAAGCGGACCTTGCAAAAGCGACCGATATTGCGTGCGCGTCACCTTATTGGAATCCACGCGCCATTGAGCCGAAAGCAATTGGCGAATTGCTAGCCAATGCCTGGGCAGGCAATCGCCCATAACCCAGAACTCGATAACTCACTCGCTCGTTAAGAACGACAAAGGAGACGACATGGAGCTGAACCCACATATCCTGCGCCATCACCACATCACCCTGAACGTGGGTAGTGCTCAGGATGACTACGACTTTCATACCAAAGTGCTGGGCCTGAAGAGTGTAAAGAAAACCGGCCTATACGACGGCAACGATCCGATCTACCACTTCTACTACGGAAACGATATCGGGGAAGAGAGCACTCTGGTGACCTGCTTTCCGATGCGCCAATCTGGTCGGATGGGACGCCCAGGCAGTGGACAAATTAAGACCCTCGCGCTCTCTGTTCCGGTGTCATCACTGGTGTTTTGGGCAAAGCATCTGGAAAGCCACGGTTTTAAACCTGAGTACCAAGAACGTTTCGGCGAGAAGCTTCTTCACTTCGCCCACCCATGTGGAATTTGTTACGAGCTGGTAGGTATTGCGGATGATGATCGCAAGCCCTATTCAAATGGTGTTGTGCCTTCAGGGTTCGGCATTCGTGGAACTCACGGCATCACGGTATCTGTGCGTGACCTTGAGAACTCTTCTGAATTCATGCACTACGGATGGAATGGGACCAAGACCAATACGGACGGACTATTCACACGATACGAAGTAGGCAACGGTGGCAGCGGTGCGGTCATCGATTATCAACTTGAACCAAACCTACCTCAAGGTTCATGGGCCTACGGAGAAGGCACTGTGCACCATTGCGCGTTCGAAGTGGCTGACCTAGATGTTCAACGTAACGTCAAGCTGCACCTGGAAGGCCTCGGTTATACCGATGTCTCAGACCGCAAAGATCGTGGTTACTTTGACTCCGTTTATGTACGCACGCCCAGTGGTGCATTGTTCGAGGCAACTGTCTCGAAGCCAACCGGATTCACCGTTGACGAGCCCTTCGAGTCGCTCGGTAAATCCATTCAAATCCCTCCGCAATTGGGTGCCAGGGCTCAAGAAATCATCGCTTACCTCGAACCTCTGAAGTATTGATCAAGGTGGGAGACATGAGCACAAACCCACACTTGGGAATACCAGTCCAAAGCTCCGGCCCAGCGCCCGAGACCGTGGGCTTGGTCGCGGTACTCATCCACGGTCGAACACAGTCATCAAGCGACATGCTGGCTGTCTCCAGCCGACTGAACCTTGCGGGAATGCCATGTATCGCGCTGGATGCCGCGGATAACTCTTGGTACCCCAACCAGTTCATGGAACCCGTGGCGAATAACCAACCGCGTCTGGACTTCGCCTTGGAGCGACTCGACCAGTTGCTGATCGATCTCAACGAACGCGGTATTCCAAACGAACACATCGCTATCGTGGGCTTCTCGCAAGGAGCATGTCTCGCTTGCGAGTACGTCTTCAGGAAAAAGCTGCCGTTCGCCGCTTTGGTGGCGTACACCGGCGGGCTGATCGGACCTGAGGGTACTCAGTGGGAAAGAACCGGCCGCCTTAAAGGAATGCCCATTTTCCTGAGCAATGGAGATCAAGATCCCTGGGTCCCCCTAGACCGCACCAGACAGACGTTGGAAGTCTTCAATGCCATGGGCGCACAGGCCGAACTGAAGGTATATCCAGGGCGAAGTCATGAAGTCTCTGACGACGAAATCATGATCAGTAGAACGTTGCTGCAAAGCGCAATGCGACTCGCGACGAAGCAGCCCGGCTCTACCCCATCGCCCGACCGTATTCCCTGGCCATAACCTCATTTATCTCTATGGCCGTTCCTGTGTGGCAATCCGGGATCGGAAAAACACAGGCGAGTCATTCCCTGGATAGTTGCTTCAACACTGGAAAAGAGAGCATTCACTATGAACATAGGATTCATCGGACTCGGCACTATGGGTGAGCCCATGGCCACGCGCCTTGTTCAAGCAGGGTTGACATTGACGGTGTTTGACCTGAACAGCGACGCGGTAAATCGCTTGACCGCACTCGGAGCACACCGCGCAGAATCGGCGGCGGATGTGGCAAGTAAGGCCGAGATCGTATTCGTGAGCCTGCCAACGCCCGAAATCGTTCAGAAAGTCGCATTGGGTGAAAAGGGTGTTATCGAGGGCGGCAAAGTACGCATCTATATTGACTTGTCAACCACTGGCCCTCGGGTGGCCAAGTTGGTAGCCAGTCAACTTGCAGAACAAAAAATCGTCGCGCTAGATTGCCCCGTCAGCGGCGGCGCTGCCGGCGCGGCGAAGGGCACATTGGCCTTAATGGTCTCAGGTCCCAGCACAGCATTCGATGAGATCGCCCATTCACTTCGTATCCTCGGTAAAGCGATTTACTGCGGAGAAGGCGCAGGGTTGGGGCAAACGATGAAACTGGTCAACAACTTGGTTTCGGTCACTGCTCTTGCCGTTTCGTCAGAAGCGCTGGTGATGGGCGTTAAGGCTGGGTTAGCTCCCAAAGTGATGCTGGACGTTTTCAATGCCGGCAGCGGTCGTAATAGCGCCACCGTCGACAAGCTTCCTCGAGCAGTGCTGCCGCGCACCTTCGACTTCGGTTTCAGTACTGCCCTCTCACTGAAAGACACACGTTTGTGCCTGGATGAAGCTGAAGCGATGGGCATTCCAATGCCGGTTGGCAGTGCTGTTCGCCAAATGCTCAATATGACTCGCGCCGCCTACGGCGATAGTGCCGATTTTACCCGAATGGTTTGTGTGCTTGAGCAATGGGCCGGGATAGAAGTGCCTTTGGTTTCTGAAGTCTAACAATACGGAGAGATGACTATGAGCAACGAAATTTTTGAGAAAGGCTTTGCCAATCGTAAAGCGGTACTTGGTGCAGCACATGTTGAAAAATCCTGGGCCAACGCCGATGACTTCAACAAGCCGATGCAAGAACTGGTGACCAAATATTGCTGGGGCGAAGTATGGGGCGATGACACGTTGTCATTTAAGACTCGAAGCATCGTAAACCTTTCAGCGCTGACCGCAATGAGCCAGCACCACGAACTCTCCGTTCACGTCAAAGGCGCCTTGACCAATGGTGTGACCAAGGAAGAAATACGTGCGGTGTTGATGCAAGCCGCAATCTATTGTGGCGTCCCTCTGGCGCTGGCTGCCTTTCGCGTAGCCAGCGAAGCGATTGCCGCTTGGGAAGCGCAAAATTCCTGACAGACAGTACTCCCGCCGAAGTCATCAACGGCCTGACGGGACTTTCTGCTCCCCAGATGAGCAGAACTCAGCGAGCACTTCCACCAAGTGCTCGCGACGACAACCATAACCATTATCCGGCTAGAGCTGGCGCCCGCGAAACGCAAAAGTTAATCGCCGAAACGCGGAGCAAAACATCCAGTTCGCAGTCGAGGTCAAAATGATGCTCCCACTGCCTGAATACGAAGTCTTTGCCGTGCGTTATGCACAACTCGAGCGCTCGCGCCGCGACAATTTTATAGCGCCCGATCCGCACGATGGTCCGATGCCCATGGACTATTTCGTGTGGCTGATTCGAGGAAAATCCGAAAATTTCTTGGTAGACACCGGCTTCAATCAAGCTGCTGCAGATGCTCGCGGGCGAACGCTACTTCGCTGCCCAATCCAAGCATTACAGCTACTTGGTCTATCTCCCGAAGACATACGGGAAGTCATTCTTACCCACATGCATTACGACCATGCCGGCAACGTGGATTTACTACCGAACGCCCGGTTCCATCTCCAAGAGTCGGAGCTACACTACGCAACCGGCCGTTACATGCGCTACTCCCCCCTACGCCACCCCTTTAACGTGAATGATGTGATCAACATCGTTCGCGGCGTATACCAGCAGCGTGTCATTTTTCATCAGGGGAGCACAACACTAGCTCCCGGCGTTGAGCTGATTCACATTGGAGGCCATACCCAAGGACTGCAGGCCGTGCGGGTGCATACGTCGCGCGGTTGGGTAGTCCTGGCGTCGGACGCGAGCCACTACTACGACAATATGATCGAAGAGTCTCCGTTCCCTGTAGTCTTTCACGTAGGCGACATGCTAGATGGATATCAAAAGATAATCTCCCTGGCAGACTCGCTGGATCACGTGATCCCGGGGCACGACCCGATGGTCCGCACGTACTTTCCCTTCGAGGGCGACCCGATGAACGACATCGTTGCATTACACAAAGTACCCCAAATCGAGCGACGCTGAAGGTCGTATAACAATGTCAGGGTGTTAGTATCGAGCCGCTGCCCAGCCTCATGGCCACCGTATACAAATCATTTCTACAAGAGGTCGAACACATCGACTCGTACTTTTTGGAGGCTTGCTGCTTATGCGCAGTGATAACCATAAGTTCCTTCGGGAACCCCAGGATATTTTCAACGTAGCTCTGCTCAGTTCGAAGCTGCATCCTCCCAGTTTCGCTCAGCTCATCCCGCGTCCGCACCTCCAGAACCGCCTGATGGAGGCCATCGACACACCGCTTATCCTGCTGCAATCCCCACCAGGTTATGGCAAGACTTGCTTACTTGCGCAGTACTGCGAAAACCTGCGCGAGCAGGGTAAACGCGTTGCTTGGTTGGCCATCGATAGCTCCGAGCGCGAGCTCTCAGTTTTCACCGCGTACCTCAAGGCCATGATAGAGCTCGCAGGCCAACCCCGAGCACGATTAGGGCAGCTCACCCGAGTTGGCGACACGGGGCTGATGGACTCTCTCAACGCTCTCCTCGCCTTATTGGATGGGCACCTGGATACGCCGCTCTATCTGATCTTTGATGACGTTCATCACCTAGCTGGTAGCGACTCCGTCCGGGTCCTTTCTATGCTAATTGAGAGGGCGCCCGCCAACCTCCATTTTGCTCTTAGTTTCCGCGGTGAACCCTGTCTGTCGGTGGCCCGACTTCGAATGCACGGCAAGGTATTCGACCTCGGTGTACGGGATCTCTGCTTAACAGATATGGAAACCAGCGCGCTGCTGGAGATGCATGGCGTTCAAGATATCGATCAGCGCCAGCTCCATACGCTGGGAAGACGACTAGAAGGTTGGACCGGCGGCCTCGTCTTGAGTGCGATCCAACTCCGTCGCGACCCGGAGTTGATTCACAACCTCACCCATTTCTCTGGTGATAGACGACAGTTCGCCGAATTTTTCCTTCAGGATGTATTCAATCGCCAACCTGAAGTCATTAGGACGTTTCTCTTGCGGACCTCTGTGGTAGACCGTCTGTGCGCACCACTGTGCCATCTGCTGACAGGCGTTGAGCACAGCCAAGAACTTCTACGTGAATGCGAAGGGCTTGGCCTGTTTCTCATACCTATGGACGACCAACAATCCTGGTATCGCTATCACCCGCTGTTCGCTGAATTCTTACGGAAGGAATTGCGCGAACAAGACGGCGAATTGCTCCTATCCCTACACGCCCGTGCCAGCGACTGGTTTTCGGAGCAAGGTGATCATCTGGAGGCATTCAATCAAGCCTTCGCGGCGAAGGAAATGCACCGCGCGGCAGAAATCATGGACACACATTGTCAGGACATATTTGCGACCCAAGAGTACGCTTGGCAAATGGTGGATAGACTGCCAAGAGAGATCATCGGGCGCTTCCCTTACATTCTTCTTGCACAGGTTTGGCAGCTTGAAATGCTCTGGCAATTTGAGACCTGCGCAGAACTGATGGAGAAGGCTCGTCAGCGCATACATCAGTTAGAACGCGATAAATTGCTGCCAGAAGAGAAGCTTCGATCTCTCAACCACTTACTTCAACACCGTGAGTTGATGCTGGCACTACTGGGTGACGACCTGTCCACTGTGCAGGTGCGTGCTCAGACCTTGCTTGAGACTTACGATGACGCACATCCGGTGGTACGGGCCAGCCTTTATACGGCGCTGATCAGTGCTCAGCGCGAACACTACAAACTTGGTGATGTGGAGCGCTTAAATGCTCTGGCTACAGAACATCTGAAGCGCTTGCCCAATGACCTGGGCCAAGTATTCCACAACGCGGTTGTCGGTCCATCACGACTGATGGTCGGCCGAACACATGCAGCGATACAAGCACTCAATAACGCCCTTAAGACGGCAGAACACCTTGCCGGCAAGAGCTCACCCTTGGCTGCGATGGTTGCTGTTCTTCTGGCCAAAGTTTACTACGAGCGCGATGAATTGGAGCAGTCGGTAAAGTTGCTGGATCGCTACCTTCCTCAATCAACATTTATCGGCTTCGTGGATCAAGCCATCGCCGGTTGGTTGACCCGAGCTCGCCTTTCAATGATTGAAGGGAACCAAGCAGCTGCATTTTCCACGCTGGATGAGGCGGATGTATTCGCGACTGAGCATAACTTTGAACGCCTACGTCTGTTCACCTTAGCCGAGCGCCTGAAGTGGTTACTGCGCAGGGGCGATACCGACGAAGTCATCCGCCTAGGCCGACGCAATGGACTAAGATGCCCTATCAATGAAGTCTCTCCCACGACTCGAGCAAACACTCGTGATGAGGCACGCGCCATAGCTTGGATCAGAGTTGCGCAGGCTGAAGATCGTTTACCAGAGGCGTTGAACCTGGCGAAGCTTTGGCACCGGTATCTTGAAAACGTTGACGCCATACGGAACATGATTCGGTGGGGTTTGTTAATCACGCACCTTTCGGTGCTTTCTGGAGACCATCGGGCAGCTCAGCGCATGTTGCGCCGGACGATGTTGCAAGCGGCCCCTTGCGGATTCATCCGTGTATTCCTTGATGAAGGGCCGTGGCTGGAAAGCCTGCTTCGGGAACAATTGAAAAACGCAGTCCTCAGTGAGGAACCTGCCGATGCTTTTGCGACCGATTTGCTGAATCGTATGCAAGGATCCGATGGCGTAACTGGCAAACCAAGCCTCGACACAAGCGAACCATCTCCCATCCTTGGCGCGTTGAATAGCCGTGAGATCGATATTTTGGAAATGGTTGCAATGGGCCTGCTCAATCGGGAGATCGGGGGTAAATTGGGGATGACCGAAGGTTCGGTGAAATGGTATCTCCAGCAGATATACGACAAGATCGGCGTCCGTCGTCGCACGCAGGCCGCTGATCGAGCGCGCCAACTCGGCATATTGCGCTGATTAAGTTGGATATTAGTGATGCGTGATCAGGCATCTAACCCGCCTTAGACGGATATTTAGCTCCCCCTCCATGTGCTGCGGAGGGGGACAGCCCACATGGGGTACGCGACGTTAGTGTGACTCTTCTGAGAAGACAATCCCACCATGTGCGCCGAGCTTTGGCGTAGTACCGGCTCCATCGGCCTTCAAATAGGCCTCTTTCCAATCGGCACGATAATCACGGCCTGCAAGGTTGAAGACCGAGGTCAGCGCTTGGCGTCGCAGTTCGCGATCATTCATCAGTGCCACGAAGTTGTCCTCATCCTCTTGGCGCTTGACTGGATTCTTCTCCTGCGTGCGGCGTTTCATCTCAATCGCTGTAGGGTTGGCGATCTCCAGGAAACAGCGACGACGCTCATAGGCGTACCAATCCAGCGCGTCATCGCCATACTCTTCATTGATGACCCCACCCAGGCATTTGCTCAACATGTCGGCGTCTTGAATACCACTGGTGAACCCTAAGCCACCAATAGGGTTGGTAGCGTGGGCAGCATCACCAGCAAGCAGCACACGACCTTGGCGATAGGTACTAGCGGAGCGTTGGTGTACACGGTACGAATTAGCCATCAACAGTTCGTACGGTTGCTCCGGGTCAGGGAGAAATTGCTGGATACGCTTGGGAATCCGAGCAAGACGTTCCTCCTCGGACAGATCGCCAGCCTCACCATATGCAATTCGCCACTGATGGTTATTGTCGATCTTGGCAATTACCGCCCAGTTATCTCCGTTCGCAAGCATTGTGGATGGTGTGTAGCCATGCTTGTCAAAGTCGTAGATGACATTGGTCGCCATGAAAACCTCATCCCAGGTGAAACCCTCGAACTCAATGTCCAATTCTTTCCGAACACTCGAACGGGCACCATCGGCGCCAATTAACCAGTCTGCTTCAAGCGTACGTGGCCCTTCGGCGGTCAGGACAGAAACCAACACCTGCTCGTCATTTTCCTGAACAGTATCAAAGACCACATCCCATAACAGCTCAGTGCCAGGCAGTTTCAGGAATTCTTCCAAAACGATTTCGGCCAGCAAATCCTGCCCAAAATGCAGGTTGTAGGCATAAGGCGTGAGGTCTTCGACATCGCGAAAATTAAGGCGGCCAACATTGCCCGTCATCGTAAAACGCAGGTTGTATTCGTATCCCCACGCCGCAACTTTCTGAGCCGCCTCAAGCAAACCAAGCTCATCCAGCACCTTCAACGTAGATGACAGATACACCATCGCACGTGGCCAACGCAGGATATCTTGCTCTCGGTCAATAACAGTGACCTGCGCGCCCTGACGCGCCAGCCCCAGCGCCGTGATTAAACCTGTCGGTCCTGCGCCGACGACAATTACTCGTTTACCTGTAGCCATCTATAACTCCGGTTCGTTGTTCCTGTGGGCAGCGCAGAGCAGTCTGTGAGTGAGACCGCGAATCCGAGACTGTTCGCGCGACGCAAATTGCATTTACTACTGAACGGCTTACTAGATGACCTACCCAAAGATAGCTTTGGGTCACCAGGAAATTGCGAGTTTCGGGACAAGCGCACGTCGCTATCCTTCGATAGGTGTAGCTCACGCGGTCTACATCAAAATCAGCGCATCTGGACTACTGCATATATCTGCCTCGCTGCAGAAATGCAGCGGGCGAAAACAACAATCAGAAGCGCAGGACCTCATGACCAATTCCGATTCTTTTTGCTGCCCACTCGATGCAAATGGCGGCGACGGGCCTCAGGTATTTCTGCCTAAGCGAATCCGCACTGTAACCATCGTTAAATGGCAATCCGAATGAACCGCCGTGACTTTTTGAAGGTTGGGCTCACCAGCGGCGTGGTTGCCGGTTTCAACTCCAAAGCGATTGCAGCGAGCCTAGAAGCTCTGGTGCTGCGCCAACCCGATTTAGTCATCGCTGATGACCGGTTCGAGGCGAGCCGCCGCTTTGGCGGCGAGGCCGCACGCAATGGTCTGCCTCACCACATGATTGATGGAGACATCACCGACCTCTGGTTTGAAACACTGGATCCACAGTGGCGTCGGCATCCAACGATCATTGCGGGCATGACAGCCCCCCAACCTCTCTTTTGCCTGGAGCGCCTTGCTCATGACCGTG
Source organism: Pseudomonas sp. YuFO8 (assembly GCF_035065025.1). Taxonomy (NCBI): domain Bacteria; kingdom Pseudomonadati; phylum Pseudomonadota; class Gammaproteobacteria; order Pseudomonadales; family Pseudomonadaceae; genus Pseudomonas; species Pseudomonas sp. YuFO8. The sequence continues at coordinate 48,466 of NZ_JAXDEQ010000021.1, forward strand.
GCATGAGAGTCGTGCTGCGCATCACCCATGAAGCTTTCCCGAACAATCAAGTGAGCCATCACGTTGAAGCTACAGAGCACTTGCTTCAGCCGCTGAGTCAGCTTCTCGAGGGCGCGGATTGGAGCGAGCGTATGGCCAGGTTGGCCGGTGTCTGCTCGTGGGGTGGCGCTCCAGGTCCGTGCCGCTCACACCGCATTATTTCAGGGGCTACCGACGCCAGTTTGCTTGGCAGTCCTCTCGTTAGCTGGGTTATCGCTCCACTAATCAGCTGACACAACACAGTTCGATTTACGAGGTATAGATATGCAAACCCCGCCCGGCATAAGCGCCGAAGACTTCGCCCTAGCACTACGTAAATTCAGCCAAGTGGTAGGAGAGGAATGGGTCTTTACCAGCCAAGAAGATCTCCATCTGTATCGCGACGCTTACTCGCCATACTGGGGAGAGCCCGAAGAAATTCTCGCATCGGCGGCAGTGGCTCCATTAAATACTGAAGAAGTTCAGCAACTGATGCGAATCGCCAACCAGTTCAAGATCCCGATGTATCCGATCTCCACAGGCAAAAACCTGGGCTATGGAGGTTCAGCACCAACCTACTCAGGTTCGGTGGTATTGGATCTGAAGCGAATGAACCGGATCTTGGAGGTTAACGAGAAGCAGGCCTATTGCGTCGTAGAGCCAGGGGTCAGCTACTTCGACCTTTACCGTTATCTGCAGGAAAAAAAGATCAAGCTGTGGATGGATGTTCCTGACCCAGGCTGGGGCAGCATGTTAGGGAACGCCATTGATCGCGGAGCAGGTTATACGGCCGCGCAGTTTCGCAACCATTTCGATGCTCATTGCGGGATGGAGGTGGTACTGGCGAATGGCGAGGTAATGAGAACTGGCATGGGAGCGATGCCTGGCGCAGAGACCTGGCAGCTCTACAAGACCGGGTTTGGTCCTTGGGTCGACGGTATTTTCAGCCAGTCAAATTTTGGCATTGTGACCAAGATGGGTTTTTGGTTGATGCCTGAACCGGAGGCGTTTCTAAAAGGCACAGTGCACCTGTCTAGCTATCGGGACCTCATACCGTTGGTGGACATCATGACCGAGATGGAGAATCAAAAGATCTTCACCGGCTTCCCTGACATTAACAGCCCGTTGCTGGGATCCCCGAGTTTGGCCGGCCTGCACGACTTCCTACTCCACGGCCCAGTGGCACGAGATGCCGAATACAAAGCACTGGCGGACCGCGGCGCGAAACCGGAAGAGTACGAAGGTTACGGCAAGAAACATGGCATCCCATTTTGGAACGGCGCCTTCACCTTCTACGGTCCCGAAAAAATCATTCGCGCTCAATGGGAACATGTCCAAGAACGCTTTCGCAAAGCGATTCCTGACGCAAGGTTTGAGGAAAGTGAGTATTACGATCTGCCCCTCTCGCCAGAGCAGCAAAAGCAGGTCCAGTATCCCGCTCAGTTTGGCATCCCCAACATGCGGGCCTTTTCGATCGGTGCACGCTCTCACTGGAATCCCGCGCCACCTTCCGACGGTCATGCATGGTTCTCCCCCATTATTCCCCGGGACGGTGAAGCCATTCTTAAGATCAATGAAGTGCTCGGAACCGCTGCTCGGAAACTCGGCGTGCCATTTGCTTTCGCCCTCAACGTCCCCGTCCCCTGCTGGGAACGGTGCTTTGTCTTCATCATCCCGTTTTGGATCTCTAAAGATCCTGCAAAGAACAAACAGACGCGGGAAGCGTTTCGCGCATTGATCAAAATTGCCGCGGAAAATGGCTGGGGCGAATACCGTACCGCCACCGCCTTCCAGGGCGATGTCATGGATACCTACTCCTTCAACAACAATATTCTGTTGCGCTTCCATGAAACGCTGAAGGATGCCGTTGACCCTAATGGCATTATCTCTCCAGGGCGCTATGGAATTTGGCCGAAGAATCTACGGCAGGAGAAAAAAGCATGAAGCTTTCACTCCAAGCCATCTTGGTAGGTGCGTCGCTAAGCTGGGCTATAACCGCTGCCGCCGCAGAAAACCAAGGCAAGCTGATTTACGAGAAGTGGTGTGCTCCTTGCCACTCCCGAGGGGAGGTGTATCCCGGCACAACTGCCCTTGATGCGCGATACAAAGGAGCTGTTCCAGCAAGCCTTGAGGACCGCTCAGACCTTTCGCCAGAGCTGGTTAAGTACTTCGTTCGCAATGGCATTTCCGTGATGCCGTTTTTCCGTAAAACAGAAATTAACGATATTGAGTTGGACTCCTTGGCGCGTTACCTCTCTGAGCCTGCAAACAAAAAGCAAGCTAGCAATTAAGGGGATTTGAGCTCATAGGCGTTCAACAAATCGTCCACTTCAGGACTTTAGGAGCGCGGTAGCGTCAACCGATGCATGGCTGACAAACTACCAAGCTCCTCTTTTTTACTGCGACACCAAACTTCCTTTGCGCACTGGCATTATCCAAAGGCCAGCTTCGGTCGACGCCTACGGAGCTAAGTCAGGCCGCTCAATTTCGATGCAGTTTTACCATCATACCGTGCTCAAATACGTTTGAGATTTTCTGCGTGAAACGATACTACGGAGAGTACAGACCTGTTGAGTGCATCCTGCACATCCTTTAGGACGACCGTTACCGTGATTGCGATAACGGCATTCTCGCGCCTTGGTCAACGCACCTTTCAATTCACTTGAAAGCTGCCAACCCATTCTTGTAGTTCGCCACTCAGTTTCTTGAGGGTGACACCGCATTGAGCGCTGCCCTTCACATTCGAAGCGGTGCTGTCAGCTAAATCCCGTACCCGTGTCACACTGCGTCCAACATCTTCTGCCACTGCATGCTGTTGTACTGCAGCAGCAGCGATTTGCTGATTCATCTGCTCAATCAGCGAGACCGCGGTACTGATTTCTTCAAGAGCTGTGCTGGCCTTACCTGCAAGCTCCACGGTTTGCCGGGTGAGAGAGAGGCTTTCCCGACTCTGCGCAACGGCTTCGATAGCAATGCTCTGCAAGCTGTGTGTGAGCAGGTCGATTTCTGCAGTGGACTCTTGAGTTCGTCTGGCCAAGGCTCGCACTTCCGTAGCCACAACGGCAAAGCCGCGTCCTTGGTCACCGGCTCGCGCAGCTTCGATTGCCGCGTTGAGGGCAAGAAGGTTGGTCTGCTCCGCCACTGATCGAATGACATCAAGCACACCACTGATTCGATTGCTTTCCGCCTCCAGACGAACCACCGACTCGGTAGAGCGCTCAACTCCGAGCGCCAGTCGATCAATCTGCCGCACCGTCTCACCGACGACGTCCACACCGGCGGCTGCCTGGCGCTCCGCCAACTCTGCGGCCCCTCGGGCCTGTTGAGTATTATCAGCCACTTCCTGAACGCGTGCGACCATCTGCGACATCGCCGACGCTGTTTGTTCAGACTCCTGCGCCTGTTCCTGGGCAGTGTTTTGACTCGCAATGCCAAATTCAGAAAACGCCTCTGCAACCTGTCCAAGTTGATGGATGCCATCGCCGATTCTAATAACCAGCCGCCGTAATCCGTCACACATTTGCTGCATTGAAGAATACAACTGACCTATTTCGTCGCGCCGATGGCTGTCCATACGAACTGCCAAGTTTCCTTCTGCAACCTCTTGCAGTACCGCTACCGCCTTTCGTAAAGGACTTACTATTTGGGCCTGAAGCACCAAGGTTGAGCCTGCAGCGACGACTAGGAGCAGAAGCACACTGCCGCCGAGTAACTGGAAGATACGCGTTTTCAACGCAAGCATTTCATAGCTTTGTGCGGTATAGGCCTCCTTCCCTAACTCGAGAAGCCGCCCAGCATCTTTGTCCAGTTCAGTGTTAAGCGCCTCGATTTCCTCACGCCCGGCAAATAAGCCTACGGAATCGGTCAGGCGAACCAAATCATCTAGACTTTGAACGTAGCGGGCCGCTGCCGACGCCATTTCACCCAGAACATTCGCAGACGAATGTCCTGGGTGGCTGACCAGCATTCGATCAAGCTCGTGCTTGAGTTCACCGATCAGTTTCTGCGCCTGCCTTGCAGAATCTGCTGAGCGGGTGAGGGCAAAGTCTCGTTGAGCGATCTTTACTTCTAACTGTCGTGCATTGATATCAGAAATGATGGTGATGAAGGTTCCCTGCTGGAATATCGCAGACATGCTGTAGAACCCTATTCCGGCAACACCTAAGGCGATTACCACCAGAAAACCAAAAGCGAGCAACAACTTCTTTCCAATTGACAGATCAATCAAGTTTCGCATTGTTATTTTCTCAGTGTTGGAATACTGCGGAGGTTCCGCCCAGCACGAATATTCATCTGCTGTAGGTATGTGCTGATCCGATTTTTTTGTTGTTTTCATGAGCCAATTGTCGGCGCTCATTCGTAGAATCCATCAAGTATTTTTCGACAACGCCTGCCAGAAGATAGGTGAGGTGAACGATGTTTGGTCTCAATACTGAATCGGACGCCTATAACGTCAACTCGGCGTGGATGAAATATGAAGCGTAAGCGCGTCTTTCCAGAAAGTTAGCCTTCATTCTTTCACATCTGTACAGCGGACTTATCAACAGGAGCGCATTGTATGAGCAGCTTTCCCTTCGGCGATCGCAGGGTTGATCATGGCACTTACATCCGAAAAGAATTCCAAATTGATAGCACTCGAACCATCATCTATCAGAACGGAACGGGTGAACCGTTGGTGTACTTCCATGGAGCCGGAACTTGGCATGGAATAGGTTTTTCCGATAAGTGGGACAATCACTTTACGACGTATTTGCCCTACCATCCGGGTTTCGGCGCGTCGGCAATCAATCCTCGAATTGATTCGATTCAAAGTTACGTCGATCACTACGCCAAGCTTTTTGATGTATTGAGCCTAGATCGCGTTCATCTGGTCGGAACATCACTTGGGGGTTACCTCGCTGCCGAGTTTGCGGCGCAGCATGGCTCGCGCGTACATCGATTGGTGCTCGCGTGCCCCGCCGGATTTGATGTGAAGGAGCACCCGCCAACCGACCTAAGTAGAGTTTCACCGGACCAGATCCCCAATTACCTCGTGCACAATGTCAGCAACCTGGTGCCTTACCTCCCTGAAGGGCCAGATGTAGAATTCAATGCTATGCGCAAGAAGGAAGGAGAATCAGCCTGCCGGTTATTACTCAACGGCAAAATGATAAATCCAGCTATGCCTTCAATCCTGCAAAAAATTCAAACGCCCACCCTTGTCATCTGGGGTAAAGAAGACAAAATTCTTCCGGTAGGCCAAGCCGGACATTGGCATCAAGCCATCTCCCAATGCGAAGTGAACATAGTGGAAAACGCAGGGCATCTGGTGCTGGACGAATCCGAAACCGCCCGCCATGCTGTTCGTGAATTTTTGCTGCGTGATTAACCAATAAGTGCTCAACACCATTGCAATGCCCGGGCCACTCTCCCGACTTCCGCCCCTCCCACTATCTCTCGAGCTGTCCAGCTGAGTGAGCCGTAAATCGCTAGGTACGGCATCACCCACCCGCAGCATTGAAAAAAACGCCGCACTGAGTGCGGCGTTGATTGATCGAGGTCTGCTTAAACGCCTTTCGCCTCCAAAGACGCACGGCTGCATGTACGACTCAGAGGTTTTTGTAGCTCGTCGAACTCGCAAAACCCACCGGCCGCATTTTGACTGTCGTGAGGCTGAAGCTGAGGTTTCAGCAGGAAACTAGCCAACGCGGGCAGCAAGATCAGCGCACCGAACATATTTACCAGGAACATAAAGGCCAAAAGCATACCCATATCGGCTTGAAACTTGATTGGGGAGAACGCCCAAGTAGCCACGCCAGCTGCCAACGTCGCGCCGGTAAGCATCACCACTCGACCCACGAACAGCAGTGAACGATAGTAAGCTTCACTGAGTGACGCCCCCATACGCAGCCAGGCTAACGTCACACTTAAGATATACAGCGCATAGTCGATCCCAATCCCTACTCCCAAAGCCGTTACGGGAAGCGTGGCGACCTTCAGCCCGACTCCTACCCAGACCATCAGCGCTTCCGCAAGAATACTAGTCAACACGAGCGGTACGACTGCCACCACTACCGCTTGCCAGGAGCGAAATGCAACCAGTGCAAGAACAATGACGACGAGATAGACGCCGGCCAGCATCAAGTAGTTGTGGTGTTTAACCACTTGATTGGTCGCCGCCTCAATGCCTGCGTTCCCCGCAGCGAGCAAGAACTTCACGTTTGCGGTGTTGTTCTCTCTAGCAAAAGCTTCCACAACCTCCACCGTTTGCTGGAGCGTTTCCGCCTTGTGGTCTTTCAGGTAGGCATAAACGGTGAGGAGCTCACAACTAGTGTTGAGTAGCCCCCGAGGCGTTTGACCGATCAGCGAGTTTAATGCGGCTTGATTGGGCAGAATCTCTGCCCATTTGAAGCTGCCTTCGCTGTAGGCAGAAGTCATTTGCCTGGCCAAATTTGCGAAGGAGTTGGTTGCTTCGACGCCGGGTAACTGCCCTAAAAGGATTTGCAGATCGCGGACCTTTACGAGCGTTTCGTAGTTAACACATTGATCAGGGGGGGTCTTGACCATAATTGCCATGACATCACTGCTGGTCGCGTAATGGCTGGTCAAATAGGCATTGTCCAGATTGTATCGAGAATCGGCGCGTAATTCCGGAGCCCCGGCATCCAGATCACCGACCTGCAATCGCGAAGCAACGACTAACCCTGCTACCGCCAATATCACTGCGCAGGCAATGGCGCCAATAGCCCATCGCCGCTGGGTGAAGAGTGTCAGCAATCGCCACAAGGAACGCCTTCCTTGAGCCGCTTCCAAGGAATTTTGCTCCTGGACAAGAGCACGTTTAGCCGCACGATCGTTAACTCCTGTATAGGTTAACAGGACGGGAAGCAGGATAAGATTGGTGAAAATGAGAATGGCCACGCCGATACTCGCAGCGATGGCTAACTCGCGTATTGCCTGAATGTTTACCATGAACAGCACAGCAAACCCGACCGCATCACAAACCAAAGCCGTGAAGCCGGCCATAAACAAGCGTCTAAAGGTATTCCGGGCAGCATGAAGACGATGCATACCGCGGCCGATATCCTGCATCACACCATTCATTTTTTGCGCACCGTGACTCATCCCAATTGCAAAGATGAGAAACGGAACCAGAATCGAGTATGGGTCCAGTCGAAAGCCAATTAATGGTAAAATCCCTAACTGCCAAACCACAGCAATAAGGGAGCAGGTCACAACCAACAAGGTACTACGCACACAATGGGTGAACCAAAAAACCATCGCGGCCGCAATTGCTACGGCAATTCCAAAGAATATTAATATCTGATTCAAACCATCAATCAAATCGCCGACGACTTTTGCAAACCCAACGATATGGATATTGATACCCTTACCTTCGTACTTTGCCCTGATGTTTTCCAGTCTTTGGGAAAGCTCACCATAGTGAAGAGCCTTCTGGGCTTGAGCGTCATAATCCAATAAGGGAACAACGATGGCGCTCGATCGAAAGTCGGCAGCGACCAATTTCCCAACCTCTCCCGAGCGAAGGATATTAAGCCTCAACTGTTCTAGGCTGGAAGGACTGCCATCGAAAGTATCTGGCATGACCGGGCCGCCATCGATACCAACTTCGGTCACCATCAACCATCGGGTACTTCGAGTCCACAAGGACTGCAGAAATGGCCGTTCTACACCGGGGATGGTAACAATTTCATCGTTTATTTTTCGCAAGTTTTCTAAATAATCAGCGTCCAGAATGCTATCGCCTTGGGTAGAAACCACCACCCTCAGGGTATTTCCTAAGCCTTGTAGGTCGGCCTCATTGCTGAGATAGTTCTGAATATACGGGTGATCATTTGGAATAACCGCTTTGAAGCTTGCATTCAGGTCAATATTACGAGCACTCCACCCTAAGCAAACCGTAACTAACGCGCAGAACATCACTACAAACAGGCGATTGTTAAATAAAACCCGCTCAAGAATAGTGCCGGCAGCGGGATCAAAGTCTTCGACCTTAGTCGCCGAGGTTATATCAATTTTCATGTTTGAGATCTCACGGCACAGGGACGGTTTGTGGCCCGAGAGGACCCACCGCAATCAAACTTTTTGCGGAAACAGGAAGAACGTAAGCAGTGGGCAAGCCCCGAGTTGGCAGCAGATTGAAAGTACCTCCCCGGTCATGACTAGAGATCATTTGGCCATTTTCCGCCACTAACAGAATGGCGCCATCTGGAAGTACCGCCCCCGCTTGAATGGAAGCCTCAATACCACTGCCTACACTATTCCAAGTCTTTCCATCGTCTAGGCTACGTAACACCTTTCCGCGCAATCCGTAAGCAATAAAGGTTTGGTTTCCAAGAGACAGAATGCCAAAAAGTGTTCCTTCGGAAGGATTTTCGACATTAAACTCATCGGCCGTGATCTGACGCTGAACGATGCCTTGCTCGCCGACGAATAATAGACCCTCGACTGTTTTAACAACGCCGTAGTAATGCAGACCCATCGGGTTCTTGAGTTGGGTGTACAAGGATACCCAGTGTTTACCACCATCTATGGTGTTTAGCGCATATCCAAAGGCGCCCACTATGGTCACTTTTTGCGTATCCTCAACCTGGAGGGCGAGAAAAGGCTTGTCCGGGCCATCTTTGATCAACCGCTCAGCTTGATCGACACTAATACCATTGGAGGTCCCAGACTCATGCAAGGCTGATTTGGAGGCGGCGTCATAGATAAGTTGAGCGACTTGAACACCATCAAGTTGGCGACTCCAAGTCTCGCCACCGTCCTCCGTTCGAAGCACCACACCTGAATGACCGACTGCCCATCCAACTTTTGCATCCGCAAACTCAACAGCCGTAAGCAGCACACTGGTCGGCACCTTGGCTTGGCGCCAACTTTGACCTTGGTCATCTGACAGGACGATACGGCCCGACTCGCCGACAGCTACCAAGCGCTCGCCCGCTTTTGTCGCGCCAAGGAGAAACGTTGAAGCAGGCTGGAGTACTTCACGGGCAGGGCGGTCCAACACAGCAGGCCGCCCTTCCTCGGCACTCGCGCCATATGCAGCGACAACCAGATACACTGCGCTCAACCAATGAGCTGCGCGCGCAATCGTATAAACCATCTCATGACCCCTTGAGCAATAGCTCCGCTCAGTAATGTCCGAGCGACCATGGGCCGCCCGGACCATGGTTTTAACGCAGGGCGTCTTGTACCAAAGCTTCAGCGGAATAAAAGGAACGGGGCTTCGGAGTGACAGGCAGGTATTTTGTGTCCAACTCGCCCAACGTATAAGCCTGTTGTTGAAAGTCTATTGACATAAAAGGTCGCATGATCACACCAGGCAGATCATAGTTCACGACCGGGTAGTTGATCGCACCGCGATAGAGCTTACCTTGAGAGTCCCAAAGGTCTGCGAGAACGATGCCCCAAGTATCCTCGTCCATGTAAACACGACGTTTAGGCACAACGTTTCGAACTCCAGCCTTAAGAGTCGCCTCAACCTCCCAAACACGATGTAGTTCCCAACGAATGACATTCGGATTAAGCACTTTTGGAGTCAGCAACTCCTCCGGAGTAACAGAAAAAAGTTTGTTGGTATTATAAGGAATGTACATCTCCTTCTTTCCGACCAATTTCCAATCATATTGCTCTGGCGAACCGAAAAATCCATATGCCTCATCGAATTGAGTCAAACCGGACATCAGGAAATTCGGCGTATCAAACTGCACATTAGGTAGCTTTCTAACGCGCCGCTGACCAGGCATATATTGCCATGAGCCTGGCTGCTGACTTGTGAAGTCTTGCGGCCAGATCCCTATCAGTGCCTCACCTGCACTACGACCCGGAGCGGTGGTTAACGACCGATGCCATTGAAAGAACCCATCAAAATCTTTTTCACCACCGGGTAAAGCATATCTGTAGAAGCCGTCCATTTTTAGCGCAGCAGTCAAAGACGAACGCCCCTTGCTATCGACCATGTACATACCACCCTCCATCTCCACTCCAACTCCTTTCCATGCAAGGAAGTGGTTCCAAAGGACTTCTGAGCCATTCTTCGGTAATGGGAACGGCACACCACCGTAGGCATTGTTGACACCAATGCCGTCGCCACTTAGCCGCGCCGTAGTAGCATTTTGTTTCGTGTAATTATAAAAAGCCTCGGGCGCCGAAGCTGTGCGATGCGTTGGGTAGACATCAAGGCGCCAGTCAGGATTCTGTTGCAACAGCAACTGCACACTTTGAGATATCCGATCTTTGTACTCCGCCGCGTTTTTGCTGGTAATAACCAAAGTTGGCTTTTCGTCTGGGAACGGATCACTGTTCATACTGCCGGGCTTGTGACCCGCGGGTATGCCTTTGTAACCACCTGACCACGCCGGAATACTTCCTGCCGCATTCCCTGATCGCTCTGCACCCAATGGCGTAAGTTCGTTGCCTAGTTTAGCCGCCTCTGCAGGGGTAACAGCGGCCCAAGCAGGAGTATTGTTTAGAGCTAAAACAAACACAGTCGACAGCAAAAACTTTATCTTGTAATTATTCATAAGTGAATACCTAAGTGCAATCAAAAGGAACGACTAACAGACGCCATCAGGAAATCACGCCCCGAGTAGTAATTATCCGATTCACCACCAAAGAAGTGCGTAGCATTAAGACCCAACTTCCAGTCTTGCTGGTAAGTACCCACTACACCGACAGTGAGATCGCCTCCTTCATTACCACCATAATTGTTGAAGGCCGCCGAGATCGGAGACTTACCTTTAAAGTTGTAGCCAAGACCTATCGGAACCTCAACATCCAGACTTGGCATCACCTGGAAGTATTGAAAGGTTGTGACCCCGCGAATACCGTAAACCGAATCATCTAAGCTAGTGTCACGCTGCTCCTTGTTTCTGGTTACTTCAAGGAGTTTATGTCCTGCCAACTCTGCAGCGATACTGACGCCATCCCAAGCGGGACCAGCAGTTCCGACCCAGATAGCAGATATCTGGGCGTGGAGTGTATTACCCAGGACATCTGGGACAAGTACATTGCCGTTCGCCCGAAGCGCTACACCATCGCGATAAGATATTTCCCCTCCAAGATTCAATGAACCATAAGACATGTTGGCGCTTAACCCATAAAGCTCAATCTTCTCCTTATAATCCAGAAAATATTGCCCAATTGAACCACTTGCTGGATCAAACGCTCCTGAAAGAACTGTATTTACACGGGGAGCTTTGTCATTGTAGCGAAGAGCATAGGCACCAATATCGAGGTTCAAGTCTACCGGCCGCCAACGCACCGAAACCCCATATTGCCCAGCGTCCGGCTCCTTATCCGAAGTACGATAAAAATATGCGTCAGGACCAGCGATGATTCGTTCACCCCCTTCATCCAAAAGATCGACCGAGGATAAATAACTTCCAGCAGGAGGGATACGAGTTTTCTCCCATTCAAACTGGTAATAACCTTCGACTACCCAACTATCAGATAGGAGCACACTCATCGAAAGCTGGTTAGTCGGCAAAAATACTTCCTGCGCTTTAATATTAGGAACGCTTAGAGCTTTATAGGCATCCACAGGCGCCATGCCGGCGGCGACGCCGTTATCGGTAAAAAACAAACTTTCGCCCCAAATAAGCGTGTGTTGCCCTAATCGCATGCTGACCGGCACATCCATTGGCGTAAACTGACCGGACACAAAGGCGTTCATTAACTCGATTTTCTTACCGGCCCACTTTTCAGTCTGGTCGGTAAAATGATCGCTGCTCACTGAGTACGGGTTAAATGTCGCCGGCGAGTTGTTATCGTTGCTGCGGTTGTAGACGTTGTCGTACCAAGCAGCACCACTCAGACTCAGTCCAAAGTTTTTCCAACGGGCGTTGAACTCACTCAACCAATCAAATCGATTCATGATCAATGAACCTTTATCAAAATTTCGATCAGGATCATCTACGTTTGGGTTGGCCAAGTTTTTATCGTTGGGTTCACCGAGGCGGGAACCCAAGGAATACTTGAGGGTGTTGGTCCAGTTAACGTCGACTTCACCAACGTCAAACTGTGCTGCGCGAACAGGTGAACTGCTCAACGTTGCTAAAGCTAGGCCCAGAAGCGCAGCTGAGGGCAACGACGTCGATGACAAATCTCCCTTTTTTCTAGCGTTGAAACAGATATGTTTTTTATTAATCGCCATTATTATTGTTCTCCGATTATCGGTAAGGCTCGTATTTTTAGCAGGCAGGTGAAGCCTGACTTTTGAGTCCTATCCAGCTGCCAGGTAGCTGCTGTGAACCGAACGTACGGAGATGGCACAACCGGGAGCACCTATCCAAAGATAGACTCGCCTTTCTTGAATCCCCCCTCCTTGCACCAAAGCTGGCGGCAAACTCGCGTACAACCGTTCACGTCACCGCCGTCTTTCTTATTTGGCCAACATCGCGAGATAGAGCTCTTGCGCGCTCCTGTTTTCCCTTCCAACGCCGCAATAGGGCACGTAGTCATGTCAGCGCAAGCTGACTGCCGAGCTGAATTAGTCCAGGGCAAAACCGCTTATCTTTCCACCCAACCGCCATCCGATAGGTGCTGTATGACCCGCCTCTCGGTAATAACAATTCTCCATCCAATACAACAACAGCGAGATTTGAGATGAGTACAGCCTCACGTTTGTTCGACGTATCTGGTCGAATTTGTGTAGTCACTGGTGGAGCAAGCGGTATCGGACTGGCCTGCGCAGAAGCGCTTGCAGAAAATGGTGCCAAAGTCACCCTGATGGATATCAACGCCCAGTGCCTCCACGACACAGTATCTTCGCTCACCAGCCGCGGCTTTGAAGTACGTGGCGAACTCGTAGACGTCAGTAACCAGGCGTCGGTCGCAAGTGCATTTCAAAACACAGTCAATCATTACGGCAGGCTAGACGTGGTGTTCGCGAATGCAGGGATCGATTCGGGTCCTGGTTTTCTTGGGCGCGAGGGGCAGCGACTTTTGGAAGGTAGCTTAGAAAATCTCGACCTCCGTAATTGGGAGCGAGTCATGGCTATCAATCTGAATGGCGTGCTGTACTGTCTGCAGGAGTCAGCCAAACATATGAAACCCCAAGGTTCTGGCAAGATCGTGGTGACAACATCGATTGCAAGCTGTCTCAATGCCGCCTGGGTTGGCACGTCTTACTTCCCAGCAAAGGCCGGCGCATCCCATTTGACGCGTCAAGCCGCTCTAGAGCTGGCCAAGTACAACATTCAGGTGAATGCCATTGCTCCGGGAGCATTTGCCACCAATATCGCAGATGGCCATGTCAAAGATCCTGAGATGCGTCGGTTGTTGGAGGCCGGAAACCCGCAGCATCGCGTTGCTGAACCGGCAGAAATCAAGGGGGTTGCGCTCCTCCTCGCCTCTGCAGCGTCTTCCTACATCACCGGCAGCGAAATCGTTATCGACGGTGGCGCCCTACTAGGCCAAGCAGACTAATTCGATCCACTGAACCAAGCTCCACCTGCTCGCAGCGCCAACCCAAGGTTGGCGCTTCCGATATAGAAACCAAAGATTCAACTCACGCCATTCAGCCAATCCGTATGGGCCAGCCACTAGCGTTCGAGTTCAATGGCTATGCCTTGCTGTAGCGCAACGGGGGTACTCCAAATCGCCTGCGAAAGACCTCACGAAAGGCACGTTCTGATTGATACCCCACGGCTTCAGCCACCCGAGCAACCGGATTGCCTGCGCGCAGGTGCTCCGCCGCCACCTGCATCCGAAGATCAATCAAATAATCGATGGGTGACTGACCGACCAGTCGAGTGAAACGGCGACCAAAGGTATGGCGAGACATTCCCGCTTCTTCGGCCAGCGACTCAGTGGTCCAGTGCTCACCAGGGCGCGCATGCATAGAAACCAAAGCCTGACGAATGCGCCGATCAGCCAGCCCCTGCAGCCAGCCGCTACTCTCTCCTGGAACGGACAGCGCATGAGCTCGGATAAAACTTGTAAAAATCAAGTTTGAAAGATGCGCAGCAGTCGCTACGTAACCGGCACGGTTAGCCGTATCTTCGCTGACGAGAAACTCCAGCATTGAATTCATCCAGGGGAACATGCCGCTGGCACTCCCATGTAGGTGGATCATTCGTGGCAACGACCGTAACAAAGGATTGCTGTCCGCGGCCTGAAGCAAAAAGGCGAGAATCATCATGCGCCCGACCTTTTCTCCCTGCCCCAATTCCAGTCCAGAAATAGGAGCCGCCTGCCGTTCCCCGGCGACCAGCAGTGGTAATCCTCTCGCGTGCCAGTAATCCATCAAATCAATGCAGTCGGCGTCAGGGCTCGAAGCCACCGTATAGGCTGCACCATGCAATATCAAAACCGAGTCGCCCGGCTCAAGCCGAACTGGAGCTTGTCCAGACAACATCAACCAAAGTGGGGCATCGAGGCAACACAACGCGAAGGCACTGGCAGCTGAAAAACTGGGCACACTCAGCCCCCACGGGTCCCCCAGTGCATAGATGCCCCCCGAGTTCACCTCTACCTTAAGAGATAAAAGTACTTCGCCTAGAAGATCCACGCGCCCCCCAATGTGATGAATTCAGCCGAAAAACGATGCAATACGGCATGGAAGACTAATCCTCGCATCCATATGCTGGCGATACAAATACAACAACAAGCCGCCGGAGGAATTATGTATTTGCACAACTGCTGGTATGTGGCAGCGTGGAACTATGAGGTCACTGACGGGCTGGTTGCTCGCACCATCATCAATGAGCCAATCGTGCTCTATCGCTTGGAGAATGGAGCCATCGCCGCGCTCCAGGACCGCTGCTGCCATCGCTCGGCGCCGTTATCCATCGGGAGAAAAGAAGGCGACTCCGTTCGCTGCATGTACCACGGTCTGAAGTTTGACAGTTCAGGCAAATGCACCGAGATACCTGGTCAAGATACCGTCCCTGCGCAGACATGCGTGCGTAGCTTCCCTGTCATTGAACAAGACAGTTGGGTATGGGTCTGGCTCGGCGACCCACAGGAGGCAGATCCCGCGCTTATCCCTCCAGCTGTAGGTCATGATCATCCAGATTGGATTTTTAGATCGGGCAGCATCGAGTATCAAGCCAACTATCAGTTGGTTAACGACAACCTGTTAGATTTTTCGCACCTCTATTTCCTCCATCCAGAAAGCTTCGGCATGGGGATAGATTGGGCCCATGTTCGACCGAAGGTCAGCCGACTCGACCGCGGAGTACGTGTCGAACGTTGGTTACCTGCACAACCGACACCGAATCACATTAAAGGGGTCGTAGATTCTGACACGGTGGATATTTTCACGGCTTACGATTATCTGGCACCCGGTGTGATGGTGATGAACTCGTACAGTTTTCCGCGCGGCACCCTAGAGCAATTCAATGGTGAAAAGCCGCAAGGTGTGGCTCCCATTACTCACGACGTCACATGCCAAGCCATCACGCCAACCAATGACGATACCTCTCGCTACTTTTTCTCATGGGCGCCGAATCGCCACGCTCTTGCCGGATGCAGCGAGAAACTTGCCGATGACATGATCGCCATCGCACGAATGGCCTTCGAGGAGGATCGGATCATGATTGAAGCTCAAGCTCGCGTCCTTCAACACACGCCAAATCCAAAGCAGGTACCGATTGCTTTCGACAATGCCTTGTCTCAGATGCGCTGGGTTCTGGATAAATTAAAGAAAGAAGAGAGGGCACGGGCTCAACTGGTCGCCACCTCACAGTAATTCTGGCGCAACGTAAGTGATTGCGGCATTAAACGTCGGCGAACTCACAACAAAGGAGAACAATATATGTCTGGTAATCGCGGTGTGGTGTATCTGGGGGCGGGCAAAGTTCAAGTGCAAAATATCGACTACCCGAAGATGCAAGATCCTCGGGGCCGGAAGATCGAGCACGGTGTCATTCTCAAAGTGATATCCACCAACATCTGCGGCTCCGACCAGCACATGGTGCGCGGTCGTACCACCGCACAGGTAGGCCTAGTCTTGGGGCATGAGATCACCGGTGAAGTGATCGAAAAAGGCAGCGACGTCGAAAGCCTGAAAATTGGCGACCTGGTGTCCGTACCGTTCAACGTGGCGTGCGGGCGCTGCCGTTCCTGCAAGGAGCAACACACCGGCGTCTGCCTGACCGTCAACCCGGCTCGTGCCGGTGGCGCTTACGGTTACGTCGACATGGGCGACTGGACCGGTGGCCAGGCCGAATACGTGCTGGTGCCATACGCCGACTTCAACCTGCTGAAACTGCCAGACCGAGACAAGGCCATGGAGAAAATCCGTGACCTGACCTGCCTTTCCGATATTCTGCCAACCGGTTATCACGGTGCCGTGACGGCCGGCGTTGGCCCAGGCAGCACCGTCTACATCGCCGGCGCTGGTCCCGTCGGCTTGGCGGCAGCCGCTTCGGCGCGCCTGCTGGGTGCTGCAGTGGTGATCGTCGGCGACGTCAACACCATCCGCCTGGCCCACGCCAAGGCTCAGGGTTTTGAAATCGTCGATCTGTCGAAAGACGCGCCTCTGCACGAACAGATCGCTGCGCTGCTGGGCGAACCGGAAGTGGATTGCGCAGTGGACTGCGTCGGTTTCGAAGCCCGTGGCCATGGTCATGACGGTGTCAAGCATGAGGCCCCAGCCACTGTGCTCAACTCATTGATGGGCGTAGTGCGCGTGGCAGGAAAGATCGGCATCCCCGGCCTCTACGTAACCGAAGATCCAGGTGCAACAGATGCCGCGGCGAAAATGGGCAGCTTGAGCATTCGCTTTGGTCTCGGCTGGGCCAAATCCCACAGTTTTCACACTGGCCAGACCCCGGTGATGAAGTACAACCGCCAGCTGATGCAGGCGATCATGTGGGACCGCATCAACATCGCAGAAGTAGTCGGTGTGCAGGTCATTGGTCTGGATCAGGCGCCGGAAGGATATGGCGAGTTTGACGCCGGTGTGCCGAAGAAATTTGTCATCGATCCGCATAAGACCTTCAGTGCAGCCTGATTTTTAACTGGCTCCCTGGCGTGGCGGCTCCCTGTCGCTGCGTCTTGGTGGCTTATTTGCCTGCCAGAATTGCGCCTTCCCCATCTTGTATTCGCTGGCTGTGCATCTACGGTTCGGCCCCGTAAATACCACTCGTCAAAGAACTCTGCGCACTACCGAAAGATAGGACCAATTCGTCTTCAGGCGTCGCAACCTGAGGCTAATTTGTTCCCTTAGGAGACGAAGAAGTGAAAACAAAAATAAAATCGATCGCGTTGCTGGCGTGTCTATTCGGGGCAATGGCCGTTTTACTAATATCACCTGCTCCCCGCAATCATGTCACCCAGGTGCCGAGCGCCTGTCAGATAGCGAATGCACCATGCAATCTGCCGCAAGGCTTTCGAGGATGGCCCTCAACTCCTTAATTGGCGATGCAATATTTCTAAAATCAACTGTTGAACTGAGAGGGAATGCCACAGGCGAATGACGCTATTTCGTACTTGGCATCAAATCGATGATTTTCACTATCGCTCATATACAAGAGCTTACCGCGGTGCGATTCGAAGTCGCAGATCAAGAATTGCTCGTGGAGTTCGCTCCTTCACATCCGGGTAACCAGAGGCGCACTCTTCAAATCCGATTTGGTAGTGTAGCTGCACGCGAGCTTATCAATGCAATCCTGGCATTTGAGTCAGCCTCTGATCGCCCGATACCAACGCTACTTATTGAGTGAGGAGCAAGGGTTAGACCTGGTGTGAATCGATACCCTTTCAGGGCCAGTTTGGCATTAATGCAATGTCGCAATAGTGCTTTCCAGGTATTCAACTTCATTAATGCTTCCGTTGGCTGAGCCATTGAGCAACAACCAAAACAACAAGAGGGGAGTCATATGCAAAACGAAGCTTGGGTCATCGCTCAGCCTTCACTCGGTGAGTACAACCCAGAATGTCTGCGCTGGGAAAGAAGACCAATTGCCGAGCCTCGTGAAGGTGAAGTGCTGGTAAAGACCTTACTGATTTCGTTGGACCCCACTAGCCGTAACTGGTTGAAGCTTGAGCCCAGCTCTACCTATCTACCACTTGCAGTAGGGAGTGTAATGATCGGCCAGGCTGTAGGAATAGTTGAGGCGTCTCGCTCACCGGATTTTGCACCGGGCGACATGGTCAAAGGTATGTGGGGTTGGGAGCGCTACTCGATTGCTCAACCGATGCTCATCGAGCGTTTCGCCAAAAGGTCACATATACCGCTAGAGGCGTATCTATCAATTTTTTCGCATGTTGGTCGCGCAGCGGCCATCGGGCTTTTTGAGATTGGGCAAACAGGTCCGAATGACGTCGTGGTTGTATCGGGAGCTGCGGGTGCGACCGGATCGATAGCCGCACAGATGGCAAAAGCTCAGGGCAATCGTGTCATTGGCATCGCCGGCGGCCCAGAGAAATGCAGCCTATTGATCAACGAGTTTGGCCTGGATGCCGCAATTGATTACAAGCGCGAAGACGTGGCAGATGCTTTGAATCACCTGTGCCCCGAGGGCATCGACGTCTACTTCGATAATGTTGGCGGCTCGATTCTTGACGCTGTACTTTCCAACATGGCAATTGGTTGCCGAATCGTGGTGTGCGGGGCTATGTCGCAGTACGACCTGGCCGATCCGGGGCACGCCTACGGATGTAAAAATCTGCCGCAGGTATTATTCAGAAGGGCCCATATCCAAGGCTTTGTTGTTCCAGATCTTTCATCTCGAATGCGAGAGTTCGACGCGATCCTTGAGCGCTTTTACGAACGCGGACACATTCAGCATCGTGCTCATGTTGTAGAAGGGCTTGAGCTTGCTCCGGAGGCCTTGAAACATGTTTTTCGCGGTAGCAACGATGGCAAACTCATGGTTAGGGTTGCGTCAATCTAGGGAGATGCCATATCCCGCAGCTGCCAACGGGTGAATATGAGAAACGGGTCGTCAGATCCGTTTTTCGCTTGGGACAACTCAAGTGACAACTCAATCGACGACGTTTCACCAGGCGAACCGCTAGAAAACGGATGCGTCCTCCCCTCTCGGTTCGAGCGCTGCCTGTTTAGTTGTTGCAGCTGTCCCTTTATTGGCAGGACGGATCTTGAACCAGATGGAATACATGGCTGGCAGGAACACCAGCGTCATAATAGTGCCGACGAAGGTGCCTCCAATAAGGGTATAGGCCAGCGTCCCCCAGAAGACGGAGTGCGTGAGGGGAATGAACGCCAGGATGGCGGCGAGTGCTGTCAGCAGTACCGGGCGGGCCCGTTGGACTGTGGCTTCGACCACCGCGTGAAAAGGATCCAGCCCTTCTCGCTCGTTGTGATGGATTTGCCCAATCAGAATCAGCGTATTGCGCATCAAAATGCCCGAAAGAGCGATAAGGCCGACCAGAGCGTTGATACCAAACGGCTGTTGGAAGACAAGCAGTGTCGGCACCACACCAATCAACCCCAGTGGTGAGGTGAGGAATACCATGATCATTGCCGATATCGAACGAACCTGCAGGATGATGACCAGCAGCGTCAGGGCAATCATGATGGGGAACAGCGGCAACATCGCTTTACCAGCCTTGCCCGACTCCTCGATGGCACCCGCTTGCTCGATCCGGTAACCGGCTGGCAGCCTGTCGATGATCGGCTGCAGTTGCTTCACAATTGCGCTCGAAACGTCCGGTGGCTGCAGACCTTCGGCAATGTCGCCACGCACGGTGATGGTCGGTGTACGGTCACGACGCCGCAAGATTGGATCTTCCATACGAACATCGATCTTTCCCACCTGAGACAGCGGAATCCGCTGGCCTTGCGTGCCTACCAGCGTGAAGCCTTCTATCTTGGCGGGATCGAGCCGGATATCACCCGCTGCGCGTCCCACCACCTGCACCGAACGAATGTCCTCACGAACCGCGGTGATCGGTATTCCGGCCAGCAGAAACTGCAATTGCTGCGCGACTGAATTTGACGTCAATCCCACCGCCTCCAGGCGATCCTGATCCAGAGCAAAATGCAGCGTCGGCGTCAGCGGCCCCCAATCGGAGTTGACGGTTCTCATCATGGGGCTCGATTGCAATACGTTCTGCACCTGGCCCGCAATCTCGCGCAACGTTGCCGGGTTGGGCCCCATCACCCGGTAAGCGACAGGGAATGGGGAATACGGACCAAACACCAGCTGAGTCACCCTGATACGCGCTTCTGGAGCAAGTCCCTCTGCAGCTGCCTCGCGAATACGATGCTTGAGGGCTTCGCGCGCCTCCTGGCTGTCCGTCAGCACCACAATCTTTGCGAAAGACGGATCGGGGAGCTCCGGCGCCATCGCCAGATAGAAACGCGGCGCGCCTTGCCCGATATACGCGGTGACGATTTTTGCCTCACCCTGCTTTTGCAGCCAGGCCTCTATCTTGGCAGTGGTGGCGCTGGTCTGCTCAATGGCGGTCCCATAAGGCATTTGCACTTCAATCAAAACCTCTGGGCGGTCAGAGGTCGGGAAGAACTGCTTCTTGACCAGGCTCATGCCGAGGATCGCCACGACAAACGAAGCAATAACAGTCCCGGCTACCAGCCATTTGCGCGCGATGACTCGGGACAAAATCCGACGGAAGCGATTGTAGTTAGGGGTGTTGTAGATGGCTGCGTGACCACCTTCCACCTTCTTGATGTCGGGCATCATCTTCACGCCCAGGTATGGGGTAAAAGCTACCGCAACGACCCAAGAGGCAATCAAGGCAATGCCCACTATCCAGAACATGTTGCTGGTGTATTCGCCGGCGGTCGACTGCGCGAATCCGTTGGGCATAAAGCCAATAGCGGTCACCAGCGTACCGGAAAGCATCGGCGCGGCGGTATGACTCCAGGCATACGCGGACGCTTTGATGCGGTCGTAACCCTCTTCCATTTTCACCACCATCATTTCGATAGCGATGATGGCGTCGTCGACCAACAGTCCAAGTGCCAGAATCAACGAGCCGAGAGTAATACGGTCAAAGTTTTTTCCAGTGGCCGCCATCACCACAAACACCACGGCCAAGGTCAACGGCACAGCCGCAGCAACCACAACGCCTACCCGCCAGCCCATGCTGAGAAAACAGACCAGCATCACCACTAGCAGCGCGACGAAGAATTTGACCATGAACTCGCCTACGGCCGAGTCGATGTTCACAGATTGATCGGTGACCTTGCTAAACGTCATGCCCAGCGGCATGCCTTCATTGATTTTGCCGGTTTCTGCGTCCAGCGCCTTGCCCAGGTCCAGACCGTTCCAGCCCTCACGCATCACGATCCCCAGCAACAGGGCTTCTTCACCATTATTGCGTACGAGAAAGGTTGCAGGATCTTCATACCCACGTTCGATTGTCGCCACGTCGGTGAGCTTGAGCGTTCGCCCCTGAACCGCGATGGGTGTATCACGGATCTTCTGCACCTTATCGAAGGCGCCATCCAGGCGGACGAAGACCTGTGGCCCATTGGTTTCGATCGAACCGGCGGGCGTGAGCACGTTTTGATTATTCAGCGCGGCAAAGATGTCCTGAGGGGAAACCCCCAGGGTGGCGAGGCGATCATGAGAAAAGGATACAAAGATACGTTCCGGCTGCTCCCCAATAATATTGACCTTTTTCACGCCGGGCACATGCAACAGGCGCTGGCGCAACGACTCAGCTTCACGTACCAATAATCGCTGCGGCTCGCCTTTGGCCTTCAGGGCGAAAAGCGCAAATGTCACGTCCGAAAACTCGTCGTTGACCATTGGCCCGATGACTCCCGCCGGCAGCTTCCTGGCCTCGTCGTCGAGCTTTTTACGCGCCTGATAGAACTCCTCCTGCACTTGCGAGGGCGGCGTACTGTCGAGCAGCGACACCATCGTGAAAGCAAGGCCAGGACGGGTGTAGGTTTCCGTGCGGTCGTACCATTTCAGTTCTTGCAGGCGTTTTTCAAGTGGCTCTGCCACCTGATCCTGCATCTCCTGCGCCGTGGCGCCCGGCCACGCGGTAATGACCGTCAACTGCTTGACCGTAAACGGAGGATCTTCCGCACGTCCCAACTGAAAGAACGACAAGATGCCGGCAACGGCAATAAGGAAGATCAAAAACACCGTGATAGAGCGTTCACGAACGGCAATCGCGGAAAGATTGAAGCGCCCCTCGCTCATGGACGACCTCCGGCAACTTTGACGTCATCCTGTGGAGGCAATTTCACCTCTTCACCTTCGCGCAGCAGATGTGCGCCCAGCGCTACGATCTGTTCGCCGACTTCGAGGTCGCCCGCGACTCGTACTGCGTCGTCGCTCAAGCCCAGGACTTGTACAGGTCGCCAGGTCACCTTCGCCGGTTGACCGGCGATGACCCACACGCCAGTGCCTTGGCCTGGGTCATAAACAGCAGCGATCGGGACTCGCAGCCCCAGCCCTTGCGTGGCGCTTTCAACGATCCGAAGCGTGACGGTCGAGCCTATCGGTGCATTGGCCAGCGCGCCCTCAAGCACATACCGCGCCTCGAAGGTACG
This sequence comes from Pseudomonas sp. YuFO8, assembly GCF_035065025.1. NCBI lineage: Bacteria > Pseudomonadati > Pseudomonadota > Gammaproteobacteria > Pseudomonadales > Pseudomonadaceae > Pseudomonas > Pseudomonas sp. YuFO8. Next base: position 70,928 of record NZ_JAXDEQ010000021.1, read on the forward strand.
TGTCATGCGGTCGGCCGAATCAGACAGCAGCCTGAGCTTCGCTGTAACGGCATTCGTGGTATTGCCATAAAGTGTCGCCTGCGCAGTAGATCCTGCTGCGGGGCGCAACGTCTCCGGCAGGTGAACGATGGCTTCGCGCTGTCCTGCCCGCGCCAGTCGAACCACGGGCTGTCCGGGGCTGACAACTTGTCCGGGCTCGGCGAGCGTCTCCACCACCACGCCGTCGGAATCCGCCAACAGCACTGCGTAACCAGAAGCGTTACGAGCGACGTCAGCCTGCGCTTCCGCGGCGCCAAGCTGCGCCTTCGCGGTATCCGCTGCGGCTTTGATCCGGTCATAGGCCGATGCAGAAGCAGCGCCAGCGGCGACCAGTTTGCGATATCGAACCTCATCATCGGCTGTCTGCCTGGCTCGGGCCCGAGCGGCCATGACCGACTCTTGCTGTGCACGCTCCTGCAACCCCAAATCGACAGGGTCGAGGCGCATCAGCGGCTGGCCACGTTTGACGGTCTGACCGGTGTCAACCAGACGCTCAAGCACCTTGCCTGATACCCGGAAACCCAGATCGCCCTGGACGCGGGCAGCCACTACTCCCGTGAAAGTGCGTGAGACCTCGAACGAAGCCTGAACCGCTGCGGACCTCACCAGAGGGGCTTGCGTGCGCGCATCTTCGACGGTGGATGAATCACCGCACGCCGTCAGGACGAGAGGCAACATGCAAGCCGCAATGGGAGAAGTTCGAAGCCGGCGCATAGGTTCCCTTTCTTCAAAATAGGACGAGCGTCATATTCTCAATCTAGTGACCATATGTGTCAATGGTCACACTCTTTAAATACGCGGCTTATCAGCGCCATTATTTGAATGGACACCAACAATTGAGCGAAGGTGACCAACTCGCAATATCGTCATATTTATCTTCTGATTGAAGGACTCTTAACGCCTCCCCTCCGTCAAATTTTCTGTACGGAAACTCCTACGAGGTCAGTCTCGAAGCCAGCTGGGAGGCAGACGGTATGCGACGCGGACGCGAGGACGCTCTGGCCGATTACCAGGCGTGGCGCAAGCGCCGCAGTTAAAAACGATGGGAGCACCCGGGGCGAAGTGAAAAGGCATTTGGTGCCCTTCGCTTACCCGGGTAGCCATAAAGTCTTTAGCCGATGTTCAAGGCATGAGGCTGCGCAAGATGAGGTTGGAGGTGAGCGTAGGCGCCTCCTCGACGAAATCGAGGTTGTATTGAAGCAGCAAGGGGTTAACGAATGGTCTGAGCGTCAGATGTATTGACTCTACTGTCTCGTCCAGCGGAGTCTTGCGTTCAAACTCGCCAATCTCGCGCCCCTCTCGCACTATTTGCGAAACGAAGCGTTTGATCTGTGCGTCATAAGCCTGCGCACTTGGCCAGTTTTCCGACGCCGCGAACGCTGCAATGTCATATAGTTTTCGGTCGTTGAAGAACAGATTCACTCCAGTGGCGATCACCGTTTTAACCAAGCGTCGAAACCGCTCCGTCGGCGAAAGGCCTTCTACATTGATAGCCTGCTCCACTGCCGCGACGATTTCTGCCAGGCAATTTGCGCAGATGGCTTCACCTACCGCCTGCTTGGAATCAAAAAATTTGTAAATGTAAGCCTTCGAAAATCCGATGGCCTTGGCCAAGTCGGAAACCGTGGTTTTACCGTAGCCGTATTGACTGAAATGTTCATTGGCCGCCGCGACAATCTGATCGCGGATCTCGTGATCGATTGGGCCACGGGCGCCGGGCGCAGAGGCTGATGGCTGATTCATGGGAGTAGCTTACTCACCTATCCAGGACATACAAATTGTGACTGATAGAACACATAGTCACAAATCAATCATTCGCAAATCACGCGCCAGGTACTTGCGTACCCTGCGCCTCGTGCTGATGACGAAGCTCAGCCCAATCGATAAGCGCTGTCATAGCCGGGCCGAGTGAATGACCCAAAGTTGTCAGCGCATACTCCACTCGCGGAGGTACCTCCGGGTAAACGGTGCGCTGAACAATGTCGTCTTGCTGAAGCCCTTTTAATTGCTGAATGAGCATTTTCTGCGTTACATCGGGAATCAGCTTTTCCAGCTCGGAGAACCGAAGCGGTCGGCCTTTCGCGGCCATTAATTCATTGATAATCACAATTTTCCATTTGCCCTCCAAAACGCGAAGCGTAGCGTTTATAGCGGCTGACCAGGCTTGCCGGCGTAAAGGGTTCTCACATTCCCACTCGCGCTCCATCACTACTTACCTTTTGGTGGGTGTCGACTTCAGCCACTCCGCGCGACAGGCAGCAAGCCGCTAGGATCGCCCATACTGTTGATCAACAACTTAATCTAAATGGACAAAGCGCTCTACTAGCCAGCCGATGAAGACCCGAATCCGGGTCGTTCATGGCGATGATGGCTCTATAAATAAATGTAGCCGTAAAAAACCAAAAAATTATTTGCGCCACTTTCTAAATCTAAGCCCTAACCATGGGAAAAGTATCTTTCGATAGCCTTTAACACAAATTTTGCGGAAACATACGAACCATACTGGTGAATTTTATCGCCTTTCTCCGAGTTACATAGATCCACGACAACCTTGGCACATAAGCACAGCGGCTTGACGATAGAAAGCTCTGCCGCCCTCTGTATGGCAAAAACCTCCATATCCAGACCATTAACTTTTCTGTGCAGGATTTTTATTTGTTCCATGTACTCCTGACTCGCAATGACTGCAGACCCGCTAGTGAATACTCCAACTGCTGGAGCGGTTTGCTTCGATGGTCTGTCTCCACCTTTAAAGCCCTTCTCAAGTTCCTCCAATAGATCTTCTTGATCGAGTAGAAACTCTAAAGAAGATACGAATCCAGCATCAACCGGCACTTGATATGGATCATTTTGAAATCCATCAGTAGACCACTTGCCGCTTTGATACTCGTACGCCATTTTTGAAACAAGCAACTGCCCTAATTCCGCTCGCCCTTCAAATCCCCCGCAGATACCACTCATCGCAACGAGTTTTGGTTTATATCTATCAATGCATGTTGCAGCCACTACAGCCGCGTTGACGAGTCCCATTTGGGGTAGCAAAACCACCGCCCCCCTAGCCTTTTCAATTTCAAAATCTATAAAATTTATACCAGCACGATTTACTGCGCGACCGTCAATAAAAACACTGTACGGCCTCCTTTCTTCTTTCAAAGCGCAGAATATAAGAAAGTCAAATCTAATATTTTTCTTAAGCTGAGTTAGAAGATGATCTAGCGTAGACTTCCAACCGGCTGTATTTCTGTAATCAGCCAGAATACAGCCCTGCGCTTCGAATTGATCACGGAGCTCTGGGAAATCTGCAGGATATGAACTGATCGCAAGAAGATGCGCATCATTCTTCCCTGCCTTCACTATTGATTCAAGTATTACCCTCCCATTATGGATTGCATTGCCATTGTCTAGATTTGGAACTTTGAAGTCAATTATAAACAGTCCAATTTCATGACTAAGATATGCTGCAAAATCAGTCATATTTTTAGCATGAACAATGTCGCTCACTGCAACATCTCGCTCTTTCAGATGCGCGATAATCGCCTGAGACTTTAGGTCATCATCTTCAATTAGCAATATCTTCACGAACAGATCTCAGTATGGATGTTATTTTTTGTAAGGTTTGCTTGGATTTATAGGTATAAAGAATCGCACCAACCACATCTTGCGAGTATTTTTCACCTATGATGTCGATAGAGTTTTTTAACTTAACCTTGGCACCGCCAATAAAGAAATCTGGATATTGTGTAACAATCAAAATTTTTGTGTATTTCTTATACGCCTTTAGAGCACGAAGGACTTCAATACCACCCTGGGCTTGGTCATGACCTTTTTTGTTGTCAGCGGCGCTCTCCCCAAATGTAGATAGCGCCATATCCAAAATAATCAGGTCGTAGCTTTGTGACTTAACCTTCAGTACGGCACTGCTCACGCTATCCGCCATATCAGGGAGCAAATCAAAAACCTCCCTAATACAACCATTTATCTCATCCCGTTTATGTATCTCATCCTCAACAAGCAATAATTTGTTCATCGCGCACTCCAACCAAGTCATCCAACACAACTTCAGAATGCAAAGAAAAACTCAACCTTAAAGATTTAGCCCCATCATCAGCAGTACACTCTACAGTGTGCCGCCCCTCGCTTTTTTGGGTAATGAATTTAACTTTTTTAATACCCGTATAACCCTCAGTCACCATATCAATGCCATTCTCAACGGAGCTGATTGATCTTTCTATTCGCTGCTTTGAATTTTCGTAAAGATCGGATGCAACAATTGAGGTCACCTCAACAAAAACGACGTCTAGAATATCATTATCCTCAGCCCTACACGCCTTTACATTCACGACTACCGGCTCGCCTTCTTCCCCATGAGTAAGGGCGTTCTGCAAAAGAACAGCTAAGCAGTCGTACAACCTATGCACACTAATTCCAGTATATTTATTCTCGAGCGCACCACCCACATATTCGACGTTTCTTGTTCGATTCAAGTCATACAGGATAATTTCACATAACTCTTTCACAGATGCAGATATAAAACCGGTCTGCGGCACTCTGAACCAATCGGCAACCTTCATGAAGACACTACTAACAGCTTCATGAAGCCCGATCTTTATTTGCTCTTCAACGCTCCCGAATGCTCCCGAAAAATGCTTATCTATACTGCTCGTAGCTTCCTTCAGTAGTTCTGTCTTAATGTATCTAGCCGCGTTTTCTAGCTGAGGAGAAATTTGCTTCCAGCAAAAAGAAATAACCAAATCGTTCAGGAGTTGACTGCCTGCTGTACGCAGGCTACTTGACAGCAAACGGATATTCTCCCTAGTAGCAGAGTCATCAAGATCAACGTTTGCATTAAAAAGCGAGCCACCAGACTTGAATTGAAGATTCTCTTTACGCAGTTTATCCACAATAGCTCTATATTGGGCCATCCAGGCATCGACGGTTCGTTTCATGCTGGGCCCCATGTGGTACTCGGGCTTATTGAATACCGCATCCACCGTCTCTGTTGTGACACCATCTAAAGTATTGTGACGAATTCGACGCCCCAAATAAGATTCAATACCAAACTCTGTATTTAGGCAAAACTGCTCAAAGGAGTCCTTGGCTATTTGCTCAATCAAGCCCTCGCTCTGAGCGCTCAGCGTAATAAAATAAACATCCTTGCTCTTTCCAGGCTCCGACTCAATTGTACGAAGTGTCGCTTGAATACTTGGTTGGAGTGTCCTAAATTGCTCTGTTGAGACAGAAGGATTTCCGTCGAGCCACTTCTTCATTGCCACACTATCAACGTACATACGACTGCTATCGAAATATTTTTGTAAAGTAGAAAGCTTGGATCTCGTCTCGATAGCATCCGCTTCAATTAGATATTCTATACGATTAAGCTTACGACCCAAAAGCCTTAATAAATCCCGTCGAATCTCCGCTGCTTGTGAAGCTGTCTTAATAATCTCGTACATTTTCTCCAATGTAACTTCATCAAGAGATTCCGCTATATAACTCGCTATCTGAGGCGAATCAACGATCAAGTCATCGATGAAATCTATTATAGAACCGTTATGACGCAATGTAACATGTTCAACCAGATCCTCTCGAAACTCGAAATCTACATCAGGATCAACAGATGTTTTCCTAAATAATGCCAAAGCCAAAACTGCGATTATTTTCTGACTCTCGTCCGGGGCAATCCCATAAACCGCCCTAAGCTCTGCCTCAGTGAATAAGCTCTCAAGAGAAACTGTGTTTTCAAAAATATACTTTATATCCTCATCCGTTAAATCTAGTAAGTTCGTACGATCTTTTACAAATTGCAAAAAAAGAAACGTTCGATAAAACGAATCGAGAGAAATTGGAGGTTGACTTCTGACAATCGAACCATCTGGCTGCAATAGAACCTGCTTATCGGATAATTCCTCACTGGAATAATCGATTTTCCTAGTAATAATCTCAGCTAATAATCTAGCTCCAATCACACAATCCAGTTCATGCCTAAACTCCGTCATATGCTTTCGCTCAAGAAATGCAGACGACAAACGATACAAATCTAGAGAAGAGTCACTTTCACCTTCATCACTCTGATAATGATCTGTCACGATCAAACTATCATCTGCAGCTGCACTATACTGAATCAGCCCTTCTAGCGCAGACAAGACAGAGGGAGCAAGCCTTTTTTTAATTTCATCAACTTGATCCGGGAACTTTTCTTGGAGATTTAGGATGACAATCAGAGCATGCATAGTATCCAGGAGAGATGACTCACTCGCTCGCAATAGAAATGCAGCCAAGTCCACATCGTCAAGCGGGGTAGGAATGAAGTTACTTAGAACGTGTGACTTACGTAACTCCCCATCGACCTTACCAACTAAGATGCTAACTCTACGCTGCGCAATCAAAAACAATGAAATTCTTGGGCTTAGATTTTCTAGTGCACTGAAGTGAAATCCAGGCTTATCACTATGATTAAACTCTTCCTCAATACTGTGAATTTTCGCCAGTTGCGGTGCAGTTAGCTGCCGAGTTACACGAAGGTATGCAAGCTTATATGAGAGAAAGTTTGAGGCACCATAGGTGCATGCAAGCGCGTGCACAGCATCTAGAGCAGCATTCGTTTCCAAGCGTTCAATCTGACCTAGAGGCTGCATCATTTGCATAGCGTCCAAACACTCGGACTCAAACGAATTCAAGTAACCGGCAGTGTATCGGATCTCATCCTTCCAGCCCAGCGGGCTAAATCCAGTGAACTTGAACAAATCTGAACTAGATTTTTTTTTATTTCCACCTAAAAGCCCATCGGAACCTTTTAGCAAGGATCCGATAGTCATTATATCTTGAAGAGAATTATCTCTACGGATAGCCTCTATCTCAGAACTTACACACAACTCTCTCGAAGCATACCCACGAACTAAATTGCGCTTTTGCAGCGCTATGACTCTGGACATCAGCTTAAATATTACAGCGGGACGCACTAGATTTGTAACTTGAGGTCTACGAGACATGAATACTCTTGCTCCTGCTTGCTAATCATTCCAATGACTTCGCGTCCCTTAACCTCTATTTTTATCGGAGAACGCAAATATAAAGGTATTGAGCCCCTAATCTACTCGATCATATCATAACGACATCATCAAAGAGATAGTCTTTGACGCGAAATTTTCCGTTGAAGCCCGGACGGCGGTTGGCACTCCAGTGGCTCTAGTGCTACTCGATCCATTTCTTCAAGTATCCCCCGCTAGTAGGAGTCTAGAGTCCGTTCAAGATTCACTAAGAAGTCAGCGACAAAAAATATGGGCTAGGGAATGGGCCGAGAACAACCTTAATATCTAGAAAAATCATGGACTGAATGAAAAATATGGCCCTATTGTTGTGAGTACAGTGGGTTACGGGATGTCGAGGAGTGCTTGCAGTGGGTAATGCGCAGGCTCGGTATTTTCGACAAGCCTGCACAGATCCGATGACGTAAACTGGAGCTATAGGCTTCTTAGGATTTACTCAAATTTTCCTAGAACGCCGGCCAGAAGAAAATACGTACCTGAGAAGCCTTAGGGCGTTCGGACGATTCGAGGAGGGCATAGGACTGCGCGGGTTTGTAATCGAACTGTGAGGGCCATTTCTGGCCATTTTCTGCCGAAAATGACTGACCGCTCCTGGCCGATTGTGTTGAAAAAGTCGGTCCTTCCAGACTGCACGCGTACTGACTGCTGAAATCGCCTTTTTTTTCGCGCAGCTACGCGAAATCTGAGCCCGGAATCCTCTGCTTAAAGTAAAGATTTCAATCTGAAGCGCGTACTTTACCGCCGTGGAAACCATGGCCGACTTTTTCAACAGAATCGGCCAATCTATGCCTGTCGCCACTGGGTCGATTGCTGCACTCTTAAAGTGCGCACCATTGAATCTTCTTGAGCTTCAGTAGAAGACCGCGGTCGTACCGAACAATCCAGCCCCTCGGGGACGTCATCGGGTCGGAGTACAGTAGCAACAGCCGTTGATGTGTGACGATCTAACGATGTGATGGAGGTGAGCATGACCATGCCGTGCGAGCGTACGCGCAGCATTATCCATACGGGTGATTTTCTGCGCGATCTATCGAAAAACCCATCTGTCCCAGAATCGATTCGCCGTGAGGCCAAGCATCTGCTACGCCACTACCCCGATCCCTGGATCGTGCTCAGCATCGGACAATTCGAGGAACTGCTGCAATCCACCGCGCCTGACGATCCAAAGCGGGAAACGGCGATCCAACTGCACTCAGCCATGTTGAGCTCGAGCCCTCGAACACTAGCCCCGTCACTACTGGCGACGACGCTGAGATCACATTCCGTTACTCGAGCTTGGACATCTGTGTTCCTGTACCGACGCTGACGCTACTGAGCGCTACAGACTGGAAAAATCCGGACGCGCCTCAATGTAACGCAACGCCGACTTCGCATCGCGCCATCCGACGTAATTCATCAAAGATTTCTGGTCCCAACCACTGGCGCTGGCCCACGTGGCAAATCCGCGGCGCAAGGAGTGACTGCTGTACAACTCGCCCTCCCCGCCTGAGCGGATCAAGGTGTGCCGCAGGATGTGACCAATGCTGTAGGGGTGTAGCGCATGCGCCGAGAGCCGGCCCCAACGATCGATGCCACGAAACACCGGCCCTTCACGGATGCCCGCCGTGTTAAGCCAATCGAGGTAGGCATCGACCGGGCACAGCCGCTTCAGCGCGGGGGTGCTGTAGGTTCGCCCCTGGTTGTCACGGTCAGCCTTGCTCCAGGGCAGGAAAATGGTCATGCCTTCGTCGCGGCGCGCTTCTATGAACGGCACCTCCATACGGCACAGTTCCTCGCTGCGAAAGGCCCGCCAGAAACCCAGCAGGATCAGGGCGCGATCGCGCTGACAACGCAGTAGTCGTCCTGCATCCCCGACCTCTACAGATTGCCCCGCTTCGGCTTCGAGCCAGGCGATGCAAGTTTCTAAAACGCGCAGCGGCAGCAGCTCGGCCTGAGTTTCTTGGCTCGGTTGGAGAACCCGAATGCCCTTGAGCACCTGGCGAATCAACGAATCTTTGGTCGGATCAGTAAATCCCTGAGCCAAATGCCGCTGGGCCAAGGCGGCCAGGCGCACCTGCAATGTATTGGGCGAGAGCGTGTCAGCGTAGGCCGCCAAGTACGCCGCAACCTGTGCGGTCGAGGCGGGTAGCAGATGCTCGAAATGCTTGAGTGCACTGGCATAGCTGCGCTGGGTATTAGGCCGTTTGCTGGCCAATACATAGCGGTCAATCGGGGAAATCATGTGGCAGCCCCTCCGCGACCCCGAAAATTTTGCCTGCGCGTCAACACATGTAAATACGGGTCATAGCTGCGATCGACTAATACGCAAATCTAGCGATGTATAGCGATGTCTAGCAAAATTCGCTATAAATCGCTAGATTTCACTAAGCCTTCCTATTTTTCGTTGGGCAGTTCGGCCATTAGCCTGTCCACCGACCGCTTATGGCCGATTGTGTTGAAAAAGTCGGTCCTTCCAGACTGCACGCGTACTGACTGCTGAAATCGCCTTTTTTGCGCGCAGCTACGCGAAATCTGAGCCCGGAATTCTCTGCTTAAAGTAAAGATTTCAATCTGAAGCGCGTACTTTTCTGCCGTGGAAACCATGGCCGACTTTTTCAACAGAATCGGCCGTTTTGTGCCTGTCGCGAAGGACGCAACCAAGCCAGAACCGCTCTTCGTAAGGCAGAGACGGGCCAGTAACAGACGTGCGTCGTAGCCTGTTCAATCCCTTTGTGTTCCCTTGTATTAAGGCCTCTATTGCGCCATAGTTTGCGCAACAACTAACCCTCATGACCGGCGTGGCTTGACCATCTGGTTGGAGGGGGGAAAAGCCGGCGCTAGCCGGTTTTTCCGTTTGTGGAATACTAGAAATGCCGGGAACACCTGAGCTAGAGGCTCTGCGCTTGCATTTATATCAATGGATGCAGCGTGCTTCCGTGGCACTCCCACACAAGTGGCTGGACCTGGCCGATTCTGTTGAAAAAGTCGGCCTGCCAAAACTGCCTGTTCATTGACTAGTGAAAACGCCTTTTTTGCACGCTGCTACGTGAAATCCGAGTCCGGAAGCCTCTGCCAAAAATAAAGATTTCAATCTCAGACGCGTACTTTTCTGCTGAAGAAAACAAGACCGACTTTTTCAACAGAATCGGCCAGGAACGGTCATTCAGATGTGTCTATGGGGCCGGGGTCCATTCACTACGCTTAGTGCTTTGAGCCACGTTGACCGCGCATTGACTTGCAAATGAATGTGCGAATAAGCTCCGCAACGGCCGAAAAGCCTCAAATGCAACGCTTTTGGTTCGCTCTTCGCTGAATGAGGCGGCCGAAAAGCAACACATGTAGCCTTTCAATCGCAACACTGCAAACGAAAGAGCCCCATCCTATAGGGCTCTTGAAAAGCAACACAACACCGGTGCCTATTTGAGTTTGACCTCATAACTCCACTGGCCACCCGGGGCCTTTTCCACCAGCGTCGCCAGTTCCGGTTTGATCTGGTCCGGCAGCTTGGCCTTGTGTGCGCCGGTCAGGGGTGCGGATTTTTCCTTGCGCGGCTCTTTATGCCTTGGCGCAGCGGGCTGCTTGACGGCCTTGGGTTTGGCCGCCTTGGGTGTTTTGGCAATGAGGGTCCGTTCGCTGAGCACGCTGTCGGGCTCGGCGGCCACCACGTCGTAATCGCTTTGCGGCCGGGCGGCACCGTCCTGATGCTTGATCAGGAACCACTGCTCCTGCTTGCCCGGCATGTGCGTGCGCACCAGGTTCCACAGTCCGGCGAGCTTCTCGCCTTGCAGTTCGAACTTGAGCCGGCCCTTGGCGTAGGCCTTGGCCGGATCCTCCTGGGGAATCCACACGCCTCGGTCCCAGACGATGACATCACCGGCACCGTAGTGGCCTTCGGGGATGCTACCTTCAAAGGTAGCGTAATCCAGCGGATGGTCTTCGACATGCACCGCCAGGCGCTTGACCTTGGGGTCCAGCGACGGTCCCTTGGGCACCGCCCAGCTTTTGAGCGTACCGTCGAGCTCCAGCCTGAAGTCGTAATGCAGCCGGGTTGCATCGTGCTTCTGGATGCAGAAAAGCAGCGCATGGGCCTTGCCCTTTCGACCGCGAGACCTGGAAACACCGGAAGGCTCGGGGCTTTTGTCGAAGTCCCGCATGTCGTTGTATTTTTCGAGCGGCTTGTCCATGGCGCCTCCGCCGGGTTCATGACTTGAGTCAAACCGTTATTGTCATGAGACCCCGGATGAGTGCGCGAAGGTTCAGTCCTTTTTCGCTGGAGATTTGCCATGTTGGCAGTCACGCTGATCAATACGCTGGTGGTCATCATCACCGTGGTGATCCATTACGAATGTTTGCTGCGCATGAATGACTGGCTGCCACGGCTCAAGTTGTGGAGCCGCTTCAGAATTGTCGTCGGGGTATTCGGCGCCCTCCTGGCCCACGCGATAGAGGTCTGGTGCTTTGCCCTGGTCTATTACCTGATGGTGCATTCCGGCAAATGGGGCAGCCTGACAGGCAACTTCGACGGCTCGCTGATGGACTGCGTCTACTTCTCCTTCACCACGTACACGACGATCGGCTTCGGCGATATTTCGCCTGTCGGCGACCTCAAGTACTTGACCGGTCTGCAAGCCCTTACCGGGCTGGTGCTCATCTCATGGACCGCGTCCTTTCTGTTCCTGGAAATGCAGAAGTACTGGAAGGGCAAATAAGCCTACAATCGGCAGGTGCCGTCTCATCTGCGGAGAGTAATCATGCGCACGGTCCATGTCCTCCAGGCCCCACCGGCATCGGTCAATGTCGTGGGCGAAACGATCACTGTCCTGGCCGGCGGCGATCTGAGCAAACCCTTTGAAATGCATATCCAGGAAGGCGTGCAAGGTGGCGGCCCGCCCCCGCACTTTCACCCGTGGGACGAGGCGTTCTATGTGGTGGAGGGGCAGGTCGAAGTGACCGTCGAAGGCACATCCAGCATCGTCTCGGCCGGGGGCTATGTGCACATTCCTGCCGGGGCGATCCATGCCTACAAGAACGTCAGCCCCACCGCGAAGATGATCGGCGTGGTATCCGATCCCCGGGGCGGGCAGTTTTTCACGGCGATGGATCAGTTCAAGGTACCCGAGGACCTGCCGCGGATATTCGAGGTGGCCGAGCGCTTTGGCGTGACGTTCCTGGTGCCAAACCCCCCGAATTCGTGATCGTCGCCCCTGTAGGAGCTGCCGAAGGCTGCGATCTTTTGATTTTAAAGAATCAAGATCAAAAGATCGCAGCCTTCGGCAGCTCCTACAGGGTTCTCGTCAGGCGGTGCCGTGGGCCTGCTGTTCCAGATGCACTTGCAGATCCGGCTCGATGCCCAGTGCCGCTGCCAGTTCATCCAGGTAACTACGTTCGGCATCCTGCTGATCATCCACCAGCATCACGCTGGCCAGGTACATCTCCGCAGCCATGCCGGAATCCGTTGCCGACTGTGCCACTTCGCAAGGGTCAAGCGGTTTGGCGACTTCATCATCCAGCCATTGCTGAAGCTCTGGGTCGTCGGTGTGACGGCCGATTTCCTTGCTGATCATCAGCGTTTCGGCCTCGTCGATCCGGCCATCGGCCTTGGCCGCCGCTATCAATGCCCGCAGGATCGCATGGCTGTGTTCCTCGACTTCCGGCCCGGCCAGCATGTCCACCGTGCGCATCGCCTGTTGCGGCGCCTGCTGTTGCTGCGTGGCCTGGCTGCGTTGCCAGGCCTGGTAAGCCTGGAAGGCCATCATCCCCAGCGAGGCCAGCGCTGCATAATTGGCACCACCCCCGGAGCGCGATTGCGGCGCACCGCCCATTCGCGAGCCTCCAGCCAGCAAGCCGCCGAGCAATCCGCCCAGGCCGCCCATGCCGCCTGCCCCGGCGCTGCTGGCGCCACCACCGCCCAACAAACCGCCGAGCAGTCCGCCCAGGTCACCCAGGCCACCTTGAGCCGACGCCCCACCGCCGCCCTGTTGCGCCCTCGAGCCCTGGCCGGCCCGCAGTAATTGTTCGAGCAGATCGCTGGTGTTCATGACGACGTCCTCATCGAAGGGAGTGATCCAGTCAGACAACGATAGCCTTCGCGGGTGAATGTGCTACCACCGTCTGGCTGACACAGCGCCGTTTTATCCGCAGTGTTTTCTTGTGGCGCAGCTAAGATTCATAGGGGGTGAACCTTATTCCCGGATACCCGGTCGATACCTGCAACCCCACCCGGTTTGCCGCCGCCCGCCAGAAGAGGGCGATGACTGGCTTGCTGCACTTTCTGGAGAGCGCCCCCGTGATACCAACCCTACACATCGCCAGGCTCAAAGCCTGGGGTGCCCATGGTTTTACCGCTACCGGCGTGGTCACCGCCTTCCTCGCCACCCTCGCCCTGCTCGAAAACCAGCCGACCCGTTGCCTGCTGTGGCTGGGCGTGGCCCTGATCGTCGATGGCCTGGACGGCGCACTGGCGCGCAAGGTCAATGTGCAGACGGTACTGCCGAGTTTCGACGGCTCGATTCTCGACCTGGTGATCGATTACCTGACCTATGTGTTCATCCCGGCACTGTTCATCTATCGCTATATCCCGCTGCCGGACTACACGCTGCTGCTGACCGTGTCGCTGATCCTGGTGTCGTCGCTGTTCTGCTTCTGCAACGTCAACATGAAAAGCAAGGATAACTACTTCCAGGGCTTCCCCGCGGCGTGGAACGTGGTTGCCCTGTGCCTGTACATCATTGCGCCGTCGCCCTGGATCACCTTCCTCACCGTGATCGGCCTGGCGCTGTTGACGCTGACCCGCATGAAATTCCTGCATCCGTTCCGGGTGCGCCGCTTCATGCCGATCAACATTGCCGTGACCGCGATCTGGCTGCTGTGCAGCCTGTCCCTGGTGATCAACCATCCGGTGATCAATCCCCTGGTCATGGGGCTTTGGCTGCTGATGTCGGCGTATTTTCTGGGGATCTGTTTCTGGCGCACGGCGCTTGAGTGGTTCGGCGAATCGCGGCTCAAATAACGCCATGCCTATCCATATCGTACGACTCGGCTCCCCGCGCAAACCGGGGCGGAGGTTGTCCCGCCGTACCCGATTTACTGTAGGAGCTGGCTTGTCGGGTCGCCGCATCGCAGCGAAGGCGTCCTGCCAGACGCCCCATCTACCGCGGCCGTACCCGATCTACTGTGGGAGCGAGCCTGCTCGCGATGGAGATCAACGATGACGCGGGCCCCCTGATACATCGCGGTGCTCTCAGGTTTTTCGCGAGCAATCGAGCGTCGACCGGCTGCTCCTACAGGAGGCCCGCCGCCATCGGCCATCCGTGGCCGAGAGGGCTCAACGCCTCGTAATCACCACCTCAAGGTATTCACTGGGCACCACCATCGACTTGTCCCCCGCCCGGTTCAGGCGGTTGAGCAGTTCGGTCAGGTCGTCTTCCAGGGCCTTGGCGCCATCGGGGGGCAGTGCCGCGAAAGCCTTGTGGATCGGACCGTACCAGCTGCGGAAGGTGTCGATGAAATGCTCGGCCGAGCGATAGCGGAAGTTGAAGGTCCGGCGAGTGACCTGCAGCAGGAAGTCGTGCTCGTCGAAGTGCTTGCGCAGCCAGGCTTCGGTACCCCACAGCGACGGCGGTTGCGCGCCGGGTGGTGGCGGCATGTGCTGCCCCAGGGTCTTGAAAATCTGGCCGACGAAACCTTCCGGCGTCCAGTTGGCCAGGCCGATCCGCCCTCCCGGGCGACACACCCGCGCCAGCTCCGCGGCGGCCTTGGCCTGGTCGGGGGCAAACATCACGCCGAAGGTTGAAAGCACGGCGTCGAAACTGCCATCGGCGAAAGGCAGCGCCTCGGCGTCAGCCACCTGGAAGGTCACGTTCAGGCGTTCCGCACGGGCGCGGTCTTCGCCGCGTTCGAGCAGTGCGGCGACATAGTCGGTGGACGTAACCCGGCAACCGCGACGCGCAGCGGCCAGGGTCGCATTGCCGTTGCCGGCGGCGACGTCCAGCACCTGCTCATCGCACAGCAGGTCGCAGGCCTCGGCCAGTTGCTCGCCGACGATCTGCAGGGTGGTGCCGATCACGGCGTAGTCGCCACTGGCCCACGCGGCCATTTGACGGGTTTTCAAGGCAGCAAGATCAATAGGTGTACTCATGGAGACAATCTCTGGTTTGGAACAGGATCGGGCGCACGCTCACTCAGCCGTGGTCGGATCGATGATGTTCATGACCTGGGAAATGCGATTGGCCGGGAAGCCGCCCTGCCTGGCGTGCTCCCTGATGAGCTCTTCGTTAGGCGCGATGTACACGCAATAGAGCTTGTCGCCCGTGACATAACTCTGCAGCCATTGCACCTCTGGCAACTCGCGCAACACCCTGCAGGATTTTTGCGAGACGGCTTTCAAATCCCTTTCTGACAGTGCTCCGGCGCCTGGAATCTCGCGTTCAATGACGAACTTGGGCATGGCAACCTCACTTTATTGTTATTGATGACAGGACCCGGTGGCCCTGTGTGCGAACTATCTCTCTGCCGCTGACTGGCGTCCTGTCCGATCGTCGGCCAACACTGCCCGATCGTCCGGAGAATTCACGTTAAGCCGTGACGCGTTCACAATCGGAAACCCCCACACGGGAAAAACGCCCATGGACGCCCTGTCACAGACCCTGCGTGTCGTCCGCCTGGTCGGCGCGATCTTCATCAACGCCAGGTTCACCGCGCCCTGGTGCTATCAGTCGCCCAGCGCAGACACGGCGGCGCCGTTCCTGGAGCCTGGCGCCGAACGGGTGGTGATCTTTCACCTGATCACCGAGGGCGAGTGCTACGTCGAACTGGGGGATGATCCGCCGCTGCTGCTCAACCCCGGCGACGTGGTGATATTCCCCCAGGGACACGCCCATCGCATGAGTTCGCGCCCCGGGTTGACGCCCGCCAGCGGTGCGCGGCTCGACGAGGTACTGGCGCGGCGCCCACGCCAGTTGAGTTATGGCGGTGGCGGCGCGGTGACGCGCCTGGTGTGCGGCTACCTGGCCTGCGACACGCGTCTGGCCGGCATGTTGCTGGCAGGGCTGCCGCCCGTGGTCAGGGTCAATGTGCGTGGCTCGAACGCCGGCATCTGGCTGGAATCTTCGGTGCGTTATGCCTTGGCCGAAGCGCGCTCGCCAAGGCCTGGCGGCGAAGGCGTGCTGGCGAAACTGGCCGAGGTGCTGTTCATCGAAGTGCTGCGCCTGTACATGCACGAACACGGCGAGGGTCGTACCGGTTGGCTGGCCGGCGTGAGCGACCGGATCGTCGGTGCGGCCCTCAACGCCCTGCACAAGAAACCCTGCCACGCCTGGACCCTGGATGAACTGGCGCGCACGGCCGGCACCTCGAGATCGGTCCTGGCAGAACGCTTTGCGCAACTGGTGGGGGTTTCGCCGATGCAGTACCTGACGCAATGGCGCATGCTGCTGGCGGCCAACCTGTTACGCAGCAGTAACAGTTCGTTGATACGCATCGCCGAAGAGGTGGGTTACCAGACCGACACGGCGTTCAGTCGGGCCTTCCGTCGTGAGTACGGCGCGCCGCCAGCAGCGTGGCGGCGCAGTCAGGAGAAACGCACAATGGCCCACGGTGAGGTGAGCCATTGATGCGGTCCTTTGATCTCAAGCCGCCGGAACAGCGGCCTTCGCCTCTTCCAGCAACTGCTGGATCACCTTCTCCTGAGTCTCATAGCTGCCCTCGCCAAAGTGGGTATAACGCACCTGCCCCTTGGCATCGATCAGGTAGTGAGCCGGCCAGTACTGGTTGTCGAAGTTGCGCCAGATCGCATAGTTGTTGTCGATCGCGACCGGGTAGGTGATGCCGTATTCCTTCACCTTGTCCTTGACGTTGTCGATGATGCGCTCGAACCCGTATTCGGGGGTGTGTACGCCGATCACCACCAGGCCGTCCTTCTCGTACTTCTTCGCCCAGTCCTTGACGTACGGCAGGGTGTGCTTGCAGTTGATGCAGTCGAAGGTCCAGAAGTCCACCAGCACCACTTTGCCCTTGAGCGATTCGTTGGTCAGCGCTGGCGAGTTGATCCACTCCACCGCACCGGTCAGGGACGGCATGGCGCCCTGGGCGTTGTCCATGGACTCGGCCTTGACCTTGCTGACGAAGTAATCGACGACCTTCGGCACGTTTTCCAGCAAGCCTTTCTCGACACTGCTGACCCCTTGCGACGAGGTATTGGCCAGCAGTACATCGTTGGTGCCGGTGGCAATCACCGCCGCCCCGGCCAACACCGCCACACCCGCACCCCGACGCAACCAGCCAGTGACCGGGATCGACGGCTTCAGGCGATTGACCAGGCCACGACCGGCGAAGATCAAGGTGCCCAGGGACAATGCGCTACCCAGGCCGTAGGCCACCAGCAACAGACTGGTCCCGGCGTTGGCGCCTTGCAGCATGGCGCTGGTCAGAATCACCCCGAGGATCGGCCCGGCGCACGGCGCCCAGAGCAGCCCGGTCGCCACGCCGATCATCACCGAACTCAGCGGGCCGGACATCTTGCGGCTGTTGGGGTCGATGCGATTACCCAGGGCAACGAACGGACGCGCCAACCAGTCGCCGACCCGTGCGGAAATCAGCGACAGGGCGAACAGCACCATCACGATCAGGGCCACATGGCGCCCGGTGTTGCTGGCTTGGATCACCCATTCACTGCTGACCACGGCCAGGCTGGAGATCAGGGCAAACGTCAGGACCATGCCGCCGAGGGTCAGCATGATCGACGAGCGCGTACGGTCTGCACCGGCGAACAGGAAGGGTACGACCGGGAGGATACAGGGGCTGAGGACGGTCAATATGCCGCCCAGGAAAGCGATGAGTAACATGGGGGTCACCATTGAAAATTTTGGGTAGCATGGACCGCTCCCTGTAGGAGCTGGCTTGCCAGCGAAAGCGGTCTAACGGCCACAACCCGGGTTGTATGGGCTGCCGCCTTCGCTGGCAAGCCAGCTCCTACAGGGGATCGGCGTGGTATTCGGAAATCAGGCCGTCTGGCCATCCAGCAACTTGCCTTGCGGTGTACGGCTGGAACCGTTCTCGGCGAGGAAGGCATCACCGCCCTTCTCGGCCACCGGCGTCAGCTGAAAGCAGGTGCTGCTGCCACAAGCGTTCTGTTCTACAGCGGCGTTGGCATGGGCCGCGGCGCCGGCAACGGAGAAAGCAAAAGCGGTCAAAAAGCGGGTAACGTTGTTCATGATGTTCTTCCTGGCGTGAGTGGAATGCGCTAAGCGTGATCGCTGGACTCAGTTGTCCGAGCTGCAGTTGTCAGCCAATTTGCGGTAGTCCAGGACCTGGGTCTTGCTCTGGGAATCCAGGTAGGTCAGCTGTGCATTCACCACGCCGCAGGAGGGCGAGGCATCCTGTTTCAACGACACCACTTTCCTGATGTCCAGGTGCGTGCCGTAGCTGTAGCTCATCGGGGTCACATCCGCTTCGGCGCGGGCCGACAAGGTGCAGATGTTCAGGGCGGCAAACAGGCAAGCGGCGTAGATGGCTTTGGTGTTCATGGTGGTTTCCTCAAGGTTCGACAGGTAGATCGTTGGTTGGGTAGAGGCGCTGTGGTCTGCCTCGATGGAACCTATTAGAAGCCCGCGAGGTATCCCGCATGTGTCGGGAACCGGCGCGGGTAAATCGGAAAGTATCTGGACCGGGCCGGGATACAGAGGGATACAAAACCCCGGGAAATGGCTGTTTTTGCGTCGGTGTGTATCCGCCCACAGGCCAGATACACTGCAATACAAAGGGCGACGGGCGAGCGGGCCAAGGCTCGATAGACTGTGCGACATCCCCCACTGACAGAGGCAAATCCATGGAGCACGTCGATCACATTCTCATCGTTGACGATGACCGCGAGATACGAGAGTTGGTGGGCAACTACCTGAAGAAAAACGGCCTGCGCACCACAGTCGTGGCCGATGGCCGGCAGATGCGCAGCTTCCTCGAATCCACGCCGGTGGACCTGATCGTGCTGGACATCATGATGCCCGGCGACGATGGCCTGATGCTCTGCCGCGAGCTGCGCACGGGCAAACACAAGGCCACCCCGGTATTGATGCTCACCGCGCGCAACGATGAAACCGACCGCATCATCGGCCTGGAAATGGGTGCCGACGACTACCTGGTCAAGCCCTTCGCCGCCCGCGAACTGTTGGCCCGGATCAACGCCGTGCTGCGCCGCACACGCATGCTGCCACCGAACCTGGTGGTGACCGAATCCAGCCGCCTGCTGGCCTTCGGTCGTTGGCGCCTGGACACTTCCGCCCGACACCTGCTCGATGGCGACGGCACCATGGTCGCCCTCAGCGGCGCCGAGTACCGGTTGCTGCGGGTGTTCCTCGATCACCCGCAGCGGGTGCTCAATCGCGACCAGTTGCTCAACCTGACCCAGGGCCGCGACGCCGACCTGTTCGATCGCTCCATCGACCTGCTGGTCAGTCGCCTGCGCCAGCGCCTGCTGGACGATGCCCGCGAACCGGCCTACATCAAGACCGTGCGCAGCGAGGGCTATGTGTTTTCCCTGCCGGTGGAAATCGTCGGTGCGCCAGCATGAACCGCACGCTTCGCTGGCCCCGCACCCTGGCGTCAAGGCTGTCGCTGATCTTCCTGATCGGCCTGATCCTCGCCCAGGCGCTGTCCTTCGGTGCGCAGTACTACGAGCGCTATGAAATCTCGAAAAACACCATGCTCGGCAACCTGGAAACCGACGTCTCGACCTCCATCGCCATCCTCGATCGCCTGCCGGCCGAAGAACGCGCCAGTTGGCTGCAACAACTGGACCGGCGCAATTATCGCTATCTGTTGAGTGAAGGCTCGCCCGGTACCTCCATGGACACGGACATGCCCGAAGCACCGATTGCCATGACCTCGATCAAGAATTCCATCGGCAAGGACTACCCGATGACCTTCACCGACATTCCAGGGCCGGTGAAACACTTCCAGGTGCACCTGAAACTGGCGGACGGTAGCCCGCTGACCATCGACGTGCGGCCTTCGATGGTGCCGCTGTCGCCCTGGCTGCCCTTCATGCTGCTCGGGCAACTGGCGCTGATGATTGCCTGTACCTGGCTGGCCGTGCGAATCGCCATCCGCCCCCTGACCCGCCTCGCCGAAGCCGTGGACAGCCTCGACCCCAACACCCACCCGGTGCTGCTGGACGAAAAAGGCCCGACCGAAGTGGCCCACGCCGCCAAGGCCTTCAACGCCATGCAGGCGCGCATCGCCGCCTACCTGAAGGAACGCATGCAACTGCTGGCGGCGATCTCCCATGACCTGCAAACGCCGATCACGCGGATGAAACTGCGCGCCGAATTCATGGACGACTCGGTGGAGAAAGACAAGCTGTGGAACGACCTCGGCGAGATGGAACACCTGGTGCGCGAAGGCGTGGCGTATGCCCGCAGCGTCCATGGCGCCACTGAAGAAAGCCGGCGCACCGACCTGGACTCGTTCCTCGACAGCCTGGTGTTCGATTATCAGGACATGGGCAAGCAAGTGCAGTTGAGCGGCAAAAGCACCACCGTCATCGACACCCGCCCCCACGCCTTGCGGCGAGTGCTGGTGAACCTGACGGACAACGCCCTCAAGTTCGCCGGAGCAGCGGAACTGCTGGTGGAAAAGCAAACCGATGGCAGCGTGTCGGTGAAGGTCATGGACCGCGGCCCGGGGATTGCCGAAGCGGAACTGAGCCAGGTCATGCAACCGTTCTACCGCGTGGAAAATTCACGTAACCGCAGCACGGGTGGCACCGGGTTGGGACTGGCGATTGCGCAGCAGCTGGCGTTGGCGATCGGGGGATCGTTGACATTGAGCAATCGTGAGGGTGGTGGGTTGTGTGCGGAGCTGAAATTGCGCGGGTGATACTGTTGATCGTTCCCACGCGTGTGGGAACGATCCATGTTCGTTCAAGCAATGACGCCCTCCCCCTGCATCTGCCGCAACAACCCCAGACCGCTTTCAATAAACTCCACAGACTCCGTCATCCCCGCCTCCGCCGCCAACCCCTGCAGATGTGCACGTCCGGTCTGCCCGGGAAATTCCTCGATGCGCTGCAACAACCGAAACGCCAACGGGCTCAACTCGGAAAACTTCACGCTGAAATCCAGGTCCCGGCGCACCAGCAACAGCGTCAGCTGATCCGGCGGTGTATCGGGCTGATAATCCGGCCCGACCAGTTGCACTGGCCAGGCATACGCCAAGGGCCAGGCCAATGGCGAAACCTGTAAAGGTCGATCCAGCAAGCCATCGGCATCGCCGCCGGACAAAGGTTCGGCCTCGGATTGTTGCAGGGCCATTTCCACCCATTCGTAATGCGCCAGCTCGACCATGAACGGCGGCCAGGGTCCATCGATCAACGCCTCAGGCCCGGAAGCGAGAAACTCGACAAATTCCTCGGCGATTTCACCGAATTTCGGAGTATGGGCGCGGTAGTCGCGCAGGAAGATTCGCACCAATGTCCGCCAGTGCTCATCACCGAGGATCTTCACCAGTACCGGAAAGGTGCCGCTGATCAACGACGACAGGTTGGCGAACACCAGGTCGCGATACACCCCGGCCCGCGCCGGGTCCATTTCCGCCGGCGGCGCGTAGCGCTCGGGATCGCGCAAGTACAGGCCCATGCTGTTTTGCTGGTCGTGCAGCGTGCGCTTAGCCACGGTTCACCTCCTCGGTCTGCAAGCGGCGAATGGTCTGCAACTCGACAACCAGCTCGGAAAACGCCGGAAAGTTGAAATCCCTTTCCAGCAAGGTCGGTTGCGCGCCGAATCGGCCGTAGGCGTCGGCCAGCAGCGACCAAACCGCGGGTTTGACCGAGGCGCCATGGGTGTCGATTTTCAGGGTATCGGACTCATCGAAGTGCCCGGCGATGTGCATGGCCACCACCCGGTTCGCGTCGATCCCGGCCAGGAAGGTACGCGGATCGAACCCGTGGTTGATCGAGTTGACGTACACGTTGTTGACGTCCAGCAACAGGTCGCAATCGGCTTCGCGCAGCACGGCGTTGGTGAACGTCACCTCGTCCATGTCCTGCTGCGGGGCGGCGTAGTAAGAGACGTTTTCCACCGCCAGGCGACGGCCGAGAATGTCCTGGGCCTGGCGGATGCGCGCGGCGACGTGATGCACCGCTTCTTCGGTGAAGGGCAATGGCAACAGGTCATACAGGTGGCCGTCATCGCTGCAGTAACTGAGGTGCTCGCTGTACAGGGGCACCTGGTGGTGATCGAGGAAGACCCGCACCTCCCGCAGGAATTCGACGTCCAGTGGCGAGGGGCCGCCCAGGGACAGGGACAAGCCATGACAGGACAACGGATAGCGCTCGGCCAGGGTCCGCAGCGCCGCGCCGTGGGCGCCGCCGATGCCGATCCAGTTCTCCGGTGCGACTTCGAGAAAGTCGAAATGGCCGGCCGGGGCGGCCAGCAGGTCCTTGATCAAGCCGCGACGCAGGCCGAGCCCGGCGCTGGCCCTGGTTGATGTGATGGAGGTGTGCATGATGTCGATTCCAAGGTTGTCAGAACGTCATCACAGTTAATCGAAGGGATGTATCGGGTCTGTGTGGCGTGCTGACAGAAAACCGCAAAGCGTGTATCGGCAGCGGGTCTGTATACACTCTGATACAGACCCGCTGCCCGGCTTTACGCCAGGTCGTATTTCTCGCGCACCAGATCACCGATGCCCATGGAGTCGAGCACGTCCATCGGGCACAGGAAGGTCACGCGCACGGTGCCGGGCAGGCGACTGATGTCGATGGAGCCGGTGATGGTGGCGCGATTGAGCACTTCGTCATAGGGCAGGCCGGTGACCGCGGCGGCGCGGGTCAAGCCGTTCTCCACCGCCAGGTTGAGGTTCTCGCCGCTGCCGATGAAGGTGATCGGGCCGCTCTGTTCGATCTCGTGCTGCCCCCAACGCTCGCCCAGCTCACGGACTTTCGCGCGCTGCCCGGCATTCATCGGCCGCGCCATCGGTGGCAGGTCATCGAGGTTTTGCAGGAGGATCGGCCCTTCCAGCGTCAGGTTTTTCACCACTTGCACCACCACCTCGGTTTCCCCGGAGCAATCGGTGGCGTGGCCGGCGATCTCGCCGTTGCCTTGCTGCGCATGCATGTCACCCATGTACACCCCGGCCCCCGGCACTTTCACCGGGCAGATCAGCACACAGCCTTCGCGGATCGAATTGGTGTCCATGTGGCCGTCGGTCTTGGCCGCGTGCAACTCCTCGCGGCTCATGCCGAAACGGTGCGGGGCGTTGATCAGGTACTGGCCGAAGTCGGCGCAGTTGTGCGAGTCGGGAATATCCCGGGACGGCAGGGTGCCGATGTTGCCGAGGAACGGGCGCATGTGCGCGGCGACGCCGGGGATGTCGGCGCGGGCCAGGGACAGGATCGAATGCTGCGCGGCGAACTCCGGCAGCGCCGACATCTCGGAGGCCTTGCCGGCCAGTTGATTGGCGATGTCCTGGTTGACCGTCAGGCTGACCTGATTCTGCGCGTCGAACACAATCACATAGCCGTGGCTGAAGCGAAAGGCGCTGACCTCGGCGCCACAGTGGTTGCAGCGGATCGCGTCCTCGCCAATGCCTTCGACATGGCTGGCCGGATGCTCGGTGCCGCACTTGGAGCAGAATTTGGCGACGAACGGATCGCCGTTGTAGCGCCCCTCGACGAAGCTCATGACGCCGGACGAAGTGGCCAGCGACGTGACGCGCATGCTTTTGATAGTGATCGCCACGGCATCGCCGATCTGCGCCCCGGCGATGGCCACCGGCTGCGTCACTTCATGGCCGCCCTCGAACGCTGGCGTGATCATCGGCCCCCAGCAACCTGGCGGCGTCCCGGTGATCAGCGTGCCGCCGTCGGCCAGCGGGCCGAGCATCGGCTGGCTCGGGCCGATGATGCCGTTGGTGTAGCGATCGACCCGCAGGCGATTGACCGGCGTGGCGTTGAGAGTGGGTTGAGGCACAAGCGTTGTCATGGTGATCCTCTACGGTGTCAGGCGCGAATAGTCCTCACAGTTCAGCGCAGGTTTGTATCTGGTCTGTGTTCGGCAATAAGCAGCAATAGAGCGGGACTGTATCGAGGGGCCAGTTAGATACAGTGGGATACACACACAGGCACTGCTGACCAATACCCTGTAGGAGCTGGCTTGCCAGCGAAGAGGCCGGCAGATCCAGCCTATTTGTAGACTGACACACCGCTATCGCGAGCAAGCCCGCTCCCACAGGGGGTCGGTATCGGTCAGGGGACTTTCGTCGCTCCAGGCCACTCTGCACGGTATGCAAACTAAACTTAATGCACACAGGAGCTGCTCAGCGTCCTGTTCATTCCCACGACCACCGCCCGGACAGACAAAGCCTCCGGACCGTGATCCTTGCAAAGGAGCACACGTGATGGACGAGGCCAGACTCAACGATTTCATGGGCAAACTGGTGGGCGACATGGGCGGCGCGGCGATGCTGGCCAACGTCATCCTCGGCGAAGAACTCGGCCTGTACCGGGCCATGGCCGACAGCCAGCCGATCAGCCCCCAAGCGCTCGCCGACAAGACCGGCTGCAACCCCCGCCTGGTGCGCGAATGGCTGAGCGCCCACGCCGCCTCCGGCTACATGGAACACCGCGACGGCCAGTTCCGCCTGCCCGAAGAGCAAGCCCTGGCGCTGGCCATCGAAGACTCTCCGGTCTACATAGCCGGTGGCATCGGTGTGGTTGCATCGTTTTTCCATGACAAGGACAAACTGGTCAAGGCCATGCGCGGCGACGGCGCCCTGGCCTGGGGCGATCACCATCCGTGCATGTTCAGCGGCACCGAACGCTTCTTCCGGCCCGGCTACAAGGCGCACCTGATCGCCGAATGGTTGCCGGCCCTGGACGGCGTGGTGGCCAAGCTGGAGGAAGGCGCCAAGGTCGCCGACATCGGCTGCGGCCATGGCGCGTCGACGGTGATCATGGCCCAGGCGTACCCGAACTCGCGGTTCGTCGGCTTCGACTACCACGCGCCGTCCGTCACGGTCGCCACCCAGCGCGCCGAAGAAGGTGGCGTGTCCAGCCGCGCGCAGTTCTTCCAGGGCACGGCCAAGAACTACCCCGGCGACGACTATGACCTGGTCTGCTACTTCGACTGCCTGCACGACATGGGCGACCCGGTGGGCGCGGCCAAACACGCCTACGAGTCGTTGAAGCCGGACGGCACGGTATTGCTGGTGGAACCTTTCGCCAACGACTCGCTGGACGACAACATCACCCCGGTCGGCCGGCTGTTCTACGCCGCCTCGACCTTCATCTGCACGCCCAACTCGCTGTCCCAGGAAGTCGGCCTCGGCCTCGGCGCCCAGGCAGGCGAGGCGCGGTTGCGCAAGGTGTTCAGCGAGGCGGGGTTCTCGAGTTTCCGCCGGGCCACGGAAACGCCGTTCAACCTGATCCTTGAAGCACGCAAGTAACCCGCCCGCACCCTGTAGGAGCTGCCGCAGGCTGCGATCTTTTGATTTTGATGTTAAAAAGCAAGATCAAAAGATCGCAGCCTGCGGCAGCTCCTACATGCGTTCGTCCGTGGCCCCCGGAGTGTTGAAGATGCTCGACCACCAGATCCACGAACAACTCGATCGCCTCCAGCACCTGATGGCCGACGAGCCGTTCGCGGTCCTGACCGGCGCCGGCATCAGCACGCCGTCGGGCATTCCCGACTATCGCGACAACCAGGGCGTGCGGCGCGGCCGCCAGCCGATGATGTACCAGGAATTTCTCTCGGCGCCCGAATCCCGGCGGCGTTACTGGGCGCGAGCGATGCTGGGCTGGCCGCGGGTGCGTCAGGCACAACCGAACGTGGCCCACGACACCCTCGCCCGCTTGCAGAGCACCCGGTGGATCAGCGGCTTGATCACCCAGAACGTCGATACCCTGCACGACCAGGCCGGCAGCCATGACGTGATCGAACTGCATGGCAGCCTGCACCGGGTGCTGTGCCTGGACTGCGGAAAACGCAGTGAGCGCGATTCGATCCAGCAATTGATGGAAACGCAAAACCCATATTTGGCCGGCGTCGACGCGGTGCAGGCCCCGGACGGCGATACCCTGCTGGATGCAGCCTTCGAAGCACGCTTCCAGGTCCCGCGTTGCCCGCATTGCGCGGGTGAGAGGATGAAACCGGACGTGGTGTTCTTTGGCGAGAACGTCGCACAGGCAACTGCGGCAAAAGCGATGGCCACGGTGGAAAAGGCGGCCGGGTTGCTCGTGGTTGGCTCGTCGCTGATGGCGTACTCGGCGTTTCGCCTGTGCCGGGCGGTGGTGGACCAGGGCAAGCCGCTGCTGGCGATCAACCTGGGCAAGACCCGGGCTGACGGGATCCTGGATATGAAAATAGAAATGTCCTGCGAACAGCTTTTACCGTTACTGGCACAACGCCTAAACACCTGACACAACCCAATCCCTCTGTGGGAGCCAGCCTGCTGGCGATGAGGCCGACACATTCAACATCTCCCGCGCCTGATACACCGCCATCGCCAGCAGGCTGGCTCCCACAGGGGGGACTTGTGATCAGCTCATGAAAACTCGCTCGCCGAGGTTTTCTTCTTTGAGCACATCAAACAACGCCTGCGCCGCCGCCGACAACTCCCCGCCCGGCAACGTCAGTACCCCAAGCGCCCGTTCCACCACCGGATCACGCAAGGTGATGCAGCGCGCCCCCAGTTCACGCATCTGCCCGGCGCACAGTGCCGGAACGGCGCTCACGCCCAGCCCGCTGGCAACCATCCGCCCCACCGTAGCCAGTTGATGGCTTTCGAACTCCACCGGCAACTTCATGCCCCGGGCTTGCAAGTGTTCCTCCAGCATCACTCGCACCGTCGACGGTCGCTGCAAGGTGATGAACGGTTCCTTGAGCAAGGTCGGCCAGTCGACTACCTCCAGTTCGACCAACGGCGAATCAGCGGGCACCACCGCCACGAAGCGATCGATGTACAACGGCGTGAATTGCAGCGACGAGCTCTGGGTCGGCTCGAACGCCACGCCCAGTTCCACCTGGCGGTCACGGACCATTTCCAGCACTTGCTCGTTGATCACGTCGTTGACCGTGACGTTGACTTTTGGATACCGCGCGCGGAAGGTCTTGAGGATCGGCGGCAGCAGGTTGCCGGCGAACGATGGCATGGCCGCCAGGGTCACGCGCCCGCGCTGCAGGGTGAAACGCTGGCGCAGATCATCCTCGGCATTGTCCCAATCGGCGATCAGGCGGCGCGCCAGCGGCACCAGGGCTTCGCCTTCGGCAGTCAAC
This sequence comes from Pseudomonas sp. YuFO8, assembly GCF_035065025.1. NCBI lineage: Bacteria > Pseudomonadati > Pseudomonadota > Gammaproteobacteria > Pseudomonadales > Pseudomonadaceae > Pseudomonas > Pseudomonas sp. YuFO8. The sequence continues at coordinate 98,259 of NZ_JAXDEQ010000021.1, forward strand.
GCCACATTGCGTGTGTTGCGAGTGAACAGGCGCCCGCCCAGGCTTTCTTCCAGGGCCTTGATGGTCAGGCTCAGGGCCGATTGCGACAGGTGCAGGCGCTCGCAGGCCACCGCGAAACTCAGGCTCTGGGCCACGGCCAGGAAGGCGCGGATCTGCTTGATGGTCATGGTCGCTTTGCTCCAGTTGTCAGCTACAAGCTTCAAACGGCAAGATTGAAGCAGCGGTTTAATGATCTTTATCAATCAATCAAGCCAAAAAAACAACTTAACAAATGAATCTCGTGGCGCGACACTCAATCCCATTCGGCTAGCCAGCCGCCCACAAAGAATAAAAGAGGTGCATATGGCAGGTTTCGACAAGCGCGTGAGTTCCTACGAGGAAGCCCTGGCCGGTCTTGAAGACGGCATGACCGTGATCGCTGGCGGCTTCGGCCTGTGCGGTATCCCGGAAAACCTGATCAACGAGATCAAGCGCAAGGGCACCCGCGACCTCACCGTGGTTTCCAACAACTGCGGCGTCGACGGTTTCGGCCTTGGCGTTCTGCTGACCGACCGCCAGATCAGCAAAGTGGTGGCCTCCTACGTCGGCGAAAACAAGCTGTTCGAAGAGCAACTGCTCAAGGGCGAAATCGAAGTCGTGCTGACTCCGCAAGGCACCCTCGCCGAAAAAATGCGCGCAGGCGGCGCCGGCATCCCGGCCTTCTTCACCGCCACCGGCGTTGGCACCCCGGTTGCCGATGGCAAGGAAGTGCGCGAATTCCATGGCCGCAAGTACCTGATGGAAGAATCCATCACCGGCGACTTCGCCATCGTCAAAGGCTGGAAAGCCGACCATTTCGGTAACGTGATCTATCGCCACACCGCCCAGAACTTCAACCCGCTGGCCGCCACCGCCGGCAAGATCACCGTGGTCGAAGTCGAAGAAATCGTCGAACCCGGCGAGCTGGACCCGGCGCAGATCCACACCCCTGGCATCTACGTCGACCGGATCATCTGCGGCACGTTCGAGAAGCGCATCGAACAGCGCACCGTACGCAAGTGATCCCCTGCCCCCGGACCGAATGAAGGAATAACAACAATGGCACTTTCCCGCGAACAAATGGCTCAACGCGTCGCCCGCGAAATGCAGGACGGCTTCTACGTGAACCTGGGCATCGGCATTCCGACCCTGGTCGCCAACTACATCCCCGAAGGCATGGAAGTCATGCTGCAGTCGGAAAACGGCCTGCTGGGCATGGGTCCGTTCCCGACCGAAGAAACCATCGATGCCGACATGATCAACGCCGGCAAACAGACCGTGACCGCTCGTACCGGCGCGTCGATCTTTTCCTCGGCCGAGTCCTTCGCGATGATCCGCGGTGGCCATGTCGACCTCACCGTGCTGGGCGCCTTTGAAGTCGACGTGCAAGGCAACATCGCCTCGTGGATGATCCCCGGCAAACTGGTCAAGGGCATGGGCGGCGCCATGGACCTGGTGGCTGGCGCAGACAACATCATCGTCATCATGACCCACGCCTCCAAGGACGGTGAGTCCAAGCTGCTGGACCACTGCAGCCTGCCGCTGACCGGTGCCGGTTGCATCAAGCGCGTACTGACCGACCTGGCTTACCTGGAAATCGAAAACGGTGCGTTCATTTTGAAAGAGCGTGCACCGGGTGTCAGCGTCGAGGAAATCGTCGCCAAAACCGCTGGTAAACTGATCGTGCCGGACCACGTTCCAGAAATGCAGTTCGCCGACCAGTGAGGAATCATTCCATGCAAGAAGTCGTCATTGTTGCCGCCACGCGCACCGCGATCGGCAGTTTCCAGGGTTCCCTGGCAAACGTCTCCGCCGTTGACCTGGGCGCGGCGGTGATCCGTCAGTTGCTGGCGCAAACCGGCCTGGACCCGGCCCAAGTCGATGAAGTGATCATGGGCCAGGTGCTGACCGCCGGCGCCGGGCAAAACCCTGCGCGCCAGGCGTCGATCAAGGCCGGCCTGCCGTTCGCCGTGCCGGCCATGACCCTGAACAAGGTCTGCGGTTCGGGCCTCAAGGCCCTGCACTTGGGCGCCCAGGCGATCCGTTGCGGCGACGCCGAGGTGATCATCGCCGGCGGCCAGGAAAACATGAGCCTGTCCAACTACGTCATGCCGGGTGCCCGCACCGGCCTGCGCATGGGTAATGCGCAAATCGTCGACACCATGATCAGCGACGGCCTGTGGGACGCGTTCAACGATTACCACATGGGCATCACCGCCGAGAACCTGGTCGAGAAGTACAACCTGACCCGTGAGCAACAGGACGCTTTCGCCGCCGCCTCGCAGCAGAAAGCCGTGTCGGCCATCGAAGCCGGGCGTTTTGTCGATGAAATCACGCCGATCCTGATCCCCCAGCGCAAGGGCGATCCGCTGTCCTTCGCCACCGATGAGCAGCCACGGGCCGGTACCACCGCCGAATCCCTGGGCAAGCTCAAGCCGGCCTTCAAGAAGGACGGTTCGGTGACCGCGGGTAACGCTTCGTCGCTGAACGATGGCGCCGCCGCCGTGATCCTGATGAGCGCCGAAAAAGCCAAGGCCCTGGGCCTGCCGGTACTGGCAAAAATCGCTGCCTACGCCAACGCCGGTGTCGACCCGGCGATCATGGGCATCGGCCCGGTGTCGGCTACTCGCCGCTGCCTGGACAAGGCCGGCTGGTCCATCGACCAGCTTGACCTGATCGAAGCCAACGAAGCTTTCGCCGCACAATCGCTGGCCGTGGCCAAGGACCTGGAATGGGACCTGGACAAGGTCAACGTCAACGGCGGCGCCATCGCCCTCGGCCACCCGATCGGTGCCTCGGGCTGCCGCGTGCTGGTGACCCTGCTGCATGAAATGATCAAGCGCGACGCCAAAAAAGGCCTCGCCACCCTGTGCATCGGTGGTGGTCAGGGCGTGGCATTGGCGCTCGAACGCGCTTAAGCCAACAGCGTTTAACAGACGGCGCGGGGACCCACGAAGATCCGTGCACGCCTGGCAAAACACCCGGTACGATTCACGTCGTACCGGGTTCTTTTTTTTGGTCCCTGTAGGAGCGAGCTTGCTCGCGAAAAAATCTGAAAACGCTGCGGGGTGTCAGAACTTCCACGTAATCGTTGACGACCTTCGCGAGCAAGCTCGCTCCTACAAGGTATATGTCGCCCTCATTGGCGCCTCGCATCGAATGCCGGGTTTTGTATACAAAACCCGCCCATCTATAGAGCAAATCATCCCGCAAAATGCTACCGTTGCTGCCACTCACAGGACGGAGAAGTGCGCGTGTTGATGCTTAAACTGCTGGTGATTCCAGGTTTTCTGCTGCTGATTTCCCTGGCCGGCAAACGCTGGGGGCCAAGCGTGGCGGGATGGTTGTCGGGGTTGCCGGTGGTGGTCGGGCCGATTCTGTTTTTCCTCGCCATCGAACAGGGCCAGGCATTCGCCGCCCAATCGGCCATGGCCGCGCTGTCGGCGATGTTCGCCATGATTGCCTTCTGCGTGACCTATGCCCAGGTCGCGCAACGGGCAAAATGGCCACTGGCACTGACGATCTCGTTGCTGGTCTGGGCCCTGCTCGCCGTGATCCTGTCCTTGCTCCCGCCGTCGCTGCCGATCTCGGTGATCGCCGCCGCCATCGCACTGCTGGCCGCGCCGTACCTGTTCCCGGCTGTGCAGCCGATCGTTTCCGGCCCGGCGCCAAAGTCCGACAAACTGCTGCTGCGTATGGTCGCCGGCGCCTTGCTGACCCTCGCCGTCACTTGGCTCGCCAGCACCGTCGGCGATCGCTGGAGCGGCCTGCTCGCCGTGTTCCCGGTCCTCGGTAGCGTGATGGCGGTGTTCTCCCAGCAAACCCGGGGCCCGGCGTTTACCGCGGCGTTGCTGCGGGCGACGGCCACCGGGATGTATTCATTTTCGGCCTTTTGCCTGGTCGTGACCCTGACCGTGCCCAGCCTGGGCCTGATGGGGTTCGGTATTGGCGTCGCCGTTTCGGTGGCCATGCTCGGCGTCACCCGGCGCTTGCTGGCAAAACCCGCGCCCCTGGCAACACGTTCAACTATTTCGAACGAGTAGCGCAAGAAATCGAGCCTATTTCCTACATGTTTTTCCGGTTGGCCGTCAGACGTCAAGTGGTTACGATTTATCGATGAAGTCAACACCCGGCGCCATTGGAAGGGATGTACTTCATCCAGACAACCGCTGGTTCCGAGCCAAGGTACAGGCAGCCCTGGATGATCCGCGCCCAAACATCCCGCATGATCAAGTGATGGCCGAAATGCGCGCCCTCCTGCAGTCAAAGCGCAACCAGCGCGATGCGGGTTGAGTGGCATCCGGAGGACGGTCCGATCTATCGAAAATCCTGAATTATCTTGGCGACCATAACCTCGTAGCGGCTCTGGAGCTCTATCAGGCTATAGAAACGGTTACATCAGCCCTCCCCGAATATCCCTACCTCTATCGATGTGGCCGACTTCCCGGTACACGAGAAATTGTTGTGCATCCCAATTACCTGGTGGTCTATCAAGTGACGGATCAAATCCAGATCCTGAGTGTGTTACATGCCCGGCAGGAATACCCCTGATTCCGAAGCATCAACGACCGTCCGTTAGCCCATGCTGGAACATCTCGCAGCCCCCATGGGATGATCACGCCCCACCGCGCGACCAACCCTGGAGATTTTGATGTCACTGTTGAGTAAAAAAGCCGTTGTCCTGTTGCTGGCGGCGGCTGCCAGCCTGGGGGCTTTGAATGTGCAGGCGGCCAAGGCCCCTGCAAAGGAGACGGTGCAGGGCCAGAAAGTCTCGATGCTCGACGGCAAGTTCACCTTCACCCTGCCCAAGGGTTTCGTGGCCAACCCGTTGCCCGCCAGCCCCACCGGTGCGAGCGGCACCATGTATTCCAACGAAACCACCAAGACCGTGGTGATCGCCGCGCAGAACAACCTGCCCGAAGGGGTCAAGGTCAAGGACAACGACGGCGAGTTCCTCGACGGCACGGCGGCCGACTTCGACGCGGCGCAACACAAGGCCTTGGCGGACTACAACAAGCTCAGCGAAAAAAGCCTGACCCTGAAGAAAACAGGCCTGGGCGTGCGCCAGGTCGACAGCACCGCCACCCAGGGCGGTGGCATGACCCTCAACACCACGTTGATGGCGGCTTCGGGCAACCACATGACGGTGATTCAGGTCATTTCCCGCCCCGGCGACATGGCTGCCCACGAAACCCTGATCAAGCAGATAGTCAGCGGCAAATGAGCCTCAGGGGTTACGACGCTGCAACCAGGCGCTCAAATCCTGCAATTCTTCGGCACTGATGCTGTGGCCGACACCCTGGTAAGCGTGGAACTCGGGTTCCAGTGACACGCTCTGCAACAGGCTGTTGGCCTCGGTGCCATCGCTGAAGGGAAGACGCTGGTCCGCCGTGCCATGGCCGATGAAAATCGCCAGCGACTGGCGTTTTTCATCCGGTTTCAACTCAGACTTGAGCACCGGCAGAATCCGCCCGCTCAACGCGGCTATCCCGCCCACCGCCTCGGGATGGCGCAGGGCGACTTCGTAGGACATGATCGCCCCCTGGCTGAAACCCACCAGGAACACCTTCTCCGGTTGTGTGTGATATTTCTTCGTCGCCTGTACGACGAAATCCAGCAACAACTGGCCGCTGGACTTCAGGTCATCGGTTTCGCCGTTGTAGGCACCCTCGCCTTTTTTGCGAAACCACTGGTAACTCCCCTCCTGCATCACCATCGGCGCCCGCACCGACAGAAAGTTGTACGTGCCGGGCAACTCATCCTTGATGCCGAACAGATCCTGCTCGTTACTGCCGTAGCCGTGGAGAAAAATCACCAGCGGCTGCTCGCGGGAATCGGCGTTGGCCTGCTCCAGGTACTTGAGCGGCAGATCGGTTTGCAGGGGGGATTGAGCGTGGACAGTGGCGGATGCCAGCAACGTGAACAGAGCGAGAAACTTCAGCATAAACCTTCCTTCACCGTGCGCAGGATTCGGATAGAGCCTAACACCTTCGTCCCAGCGACTCCCACCACCGGCCCGATTACGGAATCAGCCTACAGCGCGGATTGCAGAATATTTCGCTGCTCGTGTTTGGCCAGATGCTCAACACTTTCGGCGATGCTACCCGCCTCAATCGCCTCATAGGCCAGCAGGAGCTCCGTCGATGACGGACGCACTATTGGTTTTGGCAACAACCCCGTTGCCAACCTGGCCGATATCAACCAACGCATGCCCTTCGTGCTCAGGGCGGCGCAGCAGTTTGATGATCTGCTGCACGGCGACCAGCGCGAGCAGATTGAGCGATCCATTCGGGATATCGCCTGGGGTGGAGGCGTGCGATGAGGCTGATGCATCGCATCGGGCGGCGACGCGGCGTGTTGGCACTGACGGTCGCTGCCTGCCTTACGTGGACAGCGATTGAGGCGCTATCGGATGAACCGGAAATTTCGCTGGTAATTGGCGAGCCGTACGAAGCCATGCGCCAGCGCTCCAGCGCAAGAATCGATCCCGTGATACCAGGGCACTCCTGGTTCAATATTCCCAAGTCTGATGCCCGACTGCGTTTTGCAGATCCTGAGTATGGTTTTGTGACTCCACTGGCCCGCTTCTTCACAGTGGGTTTTGGACGTAATGAACGGATCGACGGTGTCCGAATGTCCCCACAAGTCGAGCCACTATTGCTCGACGACACCCTCAAGGTCGTACTCGATCTGCAGGAGCAATGGCGCAACGCTGGCTGGGTACCCATCCGGGTCCAAGACTTCCCATCGTTCGCCGACACCCCGCAATGGCGTGCCCAATTGCGAGATGTAAACAACGTTGGAAAAGCTTACTGGCGTGCAGGTGACAAGTACCAACTGATGCTGGTAGTTAGCCGTTTCAAGGATGTAAAACGCCCCACGGAAGAGCGCTACCTCATCACATTAGGCATCCACCGATCACGCGGGGTGCAATGACCCTCCCCCTCCTCAATCGTTAATCAACTTCCCAACCCGAATCGGCTCGCGCCCGGCCACTTTCGCCTGCCAGGTGCCCGGTTGCGTGTAGCGCCCGCGATCAAGCGCGAACAGCACGCCACTGGTGCCCGCGCGCACGGTGGTGACCTTGTCGTTCAACGGGTCGACCACTTCGAACAGCGCATCGCCCTGCTCCACCCATTCACCGGCCTCGCGCAGGAAGCTGACCACGCCGTGATGCGGTGCGAACAGGTATTGGGTGCCTTCGAACGGCATACCCTCGCAGCACTCGCTCGGTGCCGCCGGCCAGGTGCCCTTGATGAAACCCTGTTCGGCGAGAAAGCCCAGGATCGCCTCGCAATTGGCCTGGGCCTGATCGACCCGGGTGTCGCCCATGCTGCCAAGCTCGAGGGTGGTCGCGAGGTTGGCCGGTGGAATGTTGGCTTCGGGGAAAGCCCTGGCCAGGCGCAACCAGGGTGAAGAGCAGGTCTCGTCGAAGGAGCTGCCACCGGAATCCTCGCACAGCAACGCCACCCCGGCTTTCAAGCGCGCCGCCAGCGATTGCCACTGCGGCCAGTGCTGCGGCAAGGCGTAGAGGTGAATCGCCGCGTCGAAGTCGCAATGCAGGTCGAGGGTGATGTCGGCGTCGCAGGCGTGACGCAGCAACAGGCGATGCATCGCTTCCAGCTGCGACGCCGGGGCCGGCAGGTCGTCGAGCACCTGGCCCATGGTCTGGCGAATCAGGGCGATGTTGGCCTCGGCATCGCTGCCCAGACGATCACCCACCCGCTGCGCGACCGGAGCGCTCAGTTCGACGAACGCGCGGTTGAAGTTCTTGCCGCTGCCCAGTTCGAAGCGGCCCATGTGGCTGCCCTGCAGGTGCTGGTCGAGACCGATGGGGTTGGCCACTGGCACCAGTTCGATCACGCCTTGCAATTGGCCCTGGCTTTCGAGTTCAGCCAGGCGCTGCTTGAGCTCCCAGGCGGTGCGCATGCCCGGCAGCTCGTCGGCGTGCAGGCTGGCCTGGATGTAGACCTTGCGAGTGCCCGCGCCATAACGGAATACGCTGAGGGTGCGCTCGGTTCCCAGGTGGCTCCAGGGCAGCAAATGGTCGATGCGTTGCATGGCAGAACTCCGATTTCTCTGTAGGAGCTGCCGCAGGCTGCGATCTTTTGATTTTGATTTTTTAAAAGCAAGATCAAAAGATCGCAGCCTGCGGCAGCTCCTACAGGGGGGAAATGTGATTGCAGGATAAATCATGAGCGAAAAAAAATGGCCACCGCGTCAACGGGGCCACTTTTTTGAACGGCTCGATTACTCGCCGTAGACGTCAAACTTGAAGTACTTGTCCTGCACCTGCTTGTACTTGCCGTTGGCGCGGATTTCGGTAATGGCTTTGTTGAATTGCTCGGCCAGGGCGGTATCGCCCTTGCGCACGGCAATCCCGGCACCACCGCCGAAGTATTTCGGATCGTTGTATTCAGGCCCCACGAACGCGAAACCCTTACCGGCGTCGGTCTTGAGGAAACCGTCCTCCAGGTTGACCGAGTCGGCCAGCAGCGCGTCAACGCGACCGGACACCATGTCCAGGTTGGCTTCCTGCTGGGAGCCGTAGCGCACCAGGACAATCCCCGCCGGTTGCAGCACTTCGGTGGCAAAACGGTCATGGGTGCTGGCGCGCAGTACACCGACTTTCTTGCCCTTGAGCTCGGTCAGCGGGTCCTTGACGTCGGAACCTTCCTTCATCACGAAACGTGCCGGGGTGTGGTAGTACTTGATGGTGAAGTCGACGTTTTTCTTGCGATCGTCGGTGATGGTCATGGACGACAGGATGGCGTCGATCTTCTTGACCTTCAGTGCCGGAATCAGGCCGTCGAACTCTTGCTCGACCCAAGTGCACTTGACCTGCATCTGCTCGCACAGGGCGTCGCCGATGTCCACGTCAAAACCGGTGAGCTTGCCGTCAGGGGTTTTCATCGAGAATGGCGGGTAACCGGCTTCGATACCGATGCGGATCGGCTTGGCATCCGCGGCCACGGCGGTCAGGGACAACATCGACAGTGCCAGGGCACCGAACATCACTAGCTTCTTCATTTATAACTCCTGTGTGCGGAGACTTTTATTGGCAGCTTTCGGTCGTTGGCTTGTGGCCGGGGGACCGAAGTGGCCGGCAGTCTAGAGCGGCTATCACAGGGTAAATTATTTCGAGGCGACAAATAGTTATAGAAAGTGGCCGGCAAGCGGCAGACATGCCGGCGAAGGCGGACTTGAACATTGCGTTGGACTTTCGGGCCTCATCGCCAGCAAGCCGGCGCCTACAGGATTTGTGGGCTTATGGTGAATCTGTGGCGTTACGCGAATCTGTAGGAGCCGGCTTGCTGGCGATGCGATGGTGGCCGTTTCGCCGCCAGCGCTGCGATGCGCCGACCGGACAGGCCAGCGTTTACAGGGGGGTCAGCAGGCGCAGCCAATAGCGGCATTCGCCGCACTCAACTCGAACCCTTCATCCAGCCACCCGGTCACGCCGCCAATCATTTCCTTCACCGGGTAACCCAGCGCCGCCAGCTTCACCGCCGCCTTGTTCGCGCCATTACAGTGGGGACCTGCGCAATAGACCACAAACAGACTGGTTTTCGGGTAACCGCGCAAGCCTTCGGCAGTCAGCAGTCGCCCCGGAATGTTGATCGCACCCGGCACATGCCCCCGATCAAAGGCCAACGGCCCCCGCACATCCACCAGAATGAAATCGACTTCCCCAGCCTGTTGGCTGGCGTAAACATCGGAACAATCGGTCTCGAATGTCAGGCGGTTGCTGAAATGCATCAAGGCAATGGCCGAAGGGGCGGCGGGAATTTCGCGAACGAGGCTGGTCATGGGCAAGGCTCCGGGATGTCGGTGGGTGTGAACAGACTTTATCTGCCCACCATCAACGGCTAAAGTGGCGCACAAGACACTCACCGGGAACTTTCCGCCAAATGCATTTTTCTCCAGGACTGGTCGCGATCCTCGCCTACGATGGCTTGTGTACCTTCGAATTCGGCATCGCCGTGGAGATCTTTGGCCTGGCCCGGCCGGAGTTCGACTTCCCTTGGTACAGCCATCAGATCGCGGCCGTCGATCAAGGCCCGATGCGCGCCATGGGTGGCATCCAGGTACTGGCCGATGGCGGCCTGGAACTGCTGCAAGAGGCGCGGACCATCATCATTCCCGGCTGGCGCGATCGCCAGGCTGCAGTACCCGAGGAGCTGCTGACCGCCCTGCGCCAGGCCCATGCCCGGGGCGCGCGGTTGCTGTCGATCTGCTCGGGGGTGTTCGTGCTGGCCGCCACCGGTTTGCTCGACGGTCGCGGCGCCACCACGCACTGGCGCTACACAACGGAACTGGCCGAACGCTTCCCGAACATCCTGGTGGACCCGGACGTGCTCTATGTCGATTCGGGTCAATTGATCACCTCGGCCGGCAGCGCAGCCGGCATCGACGCCTGCCTGCATCTGGTGGCGCGGGACTTCGGCACCCAGGTCGCCAACTCGGTGGCGCGGCGCCTGGTGATGTCACCGCAACGCACCGGGGGCCAGGCGCAGTTCATTCCGACGCCGGTCAGTGCGACGCCGCGCAGTGATCTTTCGCGTGTCATGCAGTGGGCACGGGAGCGATTGCACGAACCGCTGGAGGTTCGCGACCTGGCCAGCGAAGCCGCCATGAGCGAGCGCACCTTCCTGCGCCGTTTCACCGAAGCCAGCGGGCTGTCGCCCAAGACCTGGTTGCAACATGAACGCCTGGGCCGCGCCCGGGAATTGCTGGAAAGCACCGACCAGCACACCGAGCAGATCGCCCGGCACTGCGGTTATCGTTCGGTGGAAAGTTTCCGCGTGGCCTTTCGCAACGTGGTCGGCGTGCCGCCGTCGGTGTACCGGGAACGGTTTGGGCGCACCCGTGCTTCAGGGCTTGCGCAATAGATAAGTGTCCATGATCCAGCCGTTGGCCTGCCGGGCCGCCTTGCGCACCCGCTCGATCTGCTGCGCCACCTCCCCGAGCTTGCCGCTGATGAGGATTTCATCCGGCGTGCCCAGATAGGCGCCCCAGTAGATCTGCGTCTGCTGGTCCGCCACATGCTGGTAGGCATCCTGGGCATCGAGCATCACCACCAGGCTGTCAACATCGCTCACCTGCCCCGCTGCCAAGCGCCGGCCGGTGGTGATCTCGACCGAACGGCCGATCTGATTGAGGGGCACCTTGTGCTGCGCGGCCAGGGCCTGGACGCTGGTGATGCCGGGGATCACCTCGAACTCGAAAGTACAGGTGCCTGAAGCCAGGATCGCCTGCAGGATACGAATGGTGCTGTCGTACAGCGCCGGGTCGCCCCACACCAGGAAACCGCCGCACTGGTCATCCGCCAGCTCCTCATTGATCAGGCGCTCGAAGGTCCGCTGCTTGGCCAGGTTCAACTCATCGACGCTGGTCTTGTAGTCCACTTCGCCACGCTCGCGCTCCGGGCTCCGGGCCTCGACAAAGCGGTAGTGCGGATCGGTGATGTGGCGCTCGCATAGCTCGCGGCGCAGGTCGATCAACTTGTCCTTGTCCTGGCCCTTGTCCATGATGAAAAACACATCGACCCGATTCAGCGCCTTCACGGCCTGCAGGGTGATGTAGTCGGGGTTGCCGGCACCGATGCCGATGACCAATAGTGTTTTCATCAGGACATGCCCTCGTTATCGCTGCACGGCAGCCGCAGCCGCCAGCAACCATGAAACTGCAGATCTATCGTCGACAGCGGCTCGACATCGATCAGGTTGAAGGCCGCCCCCTGCAGAACATGCATCAACGCGGCACGCAGGATGAATGGATGGGTCACGGCAAGCACATGGCCGGGCAACGCTTCCAGGGTTTTCAACCAGGCGGCGACGCGCTCGCCGACTTGCACCACCGACTCGCCGCCGTGGGGCGCTGAGCGCGGGTCGGCGAGCCAGTCCTTTAGTGATTCGGCCTGGTTTTTCTGCAGGTCGTTGATGCGTTTACCGCGCCAATCGCCGAAGTCACAATCGCGCAGGTCTGCGACGACTTCCACTGGTTTGCCGAACAGCTCGGCAGTCTGTCGGGTGCGCAACTCCGGCCCGCACAACAAGCGCGAGGCCTCCTTGAAGCGTGCCCCTCGGGAACCCCGCGCCGCTTGCCAATCCATCTCCAGGGGTTCGTCCACGGGAAAGCGTGCCTGTTTCTGTGCAAGGGTTCGAGCGTGGCAGATCAGGGTCAATCGGGTCGCCTGCACGAAAAAAAATCACTCTGTTGGATAGAAAGGAAAATCGGCACCTGGCCGTAAGTCATTGCCCAATTGTGCCGTAAGAAAGTTCGTCAGGGGTTGTCATTTCAACGATTCAAACACGCTTCAAGGGCGACACCCTACACGATTCTTCAACATCCCCTTCATCCGCCGCTGACAGCTATTTCCCGCCTGTTCGACCTTGGAAAAGTCCCGTCAAAATTAACTAGACATGTAGTGCGCTCTATACAAATACTGTTTTCAACGGATTAACGAAACACCTCATCCAGCAGGAGCCGGGATGCCCTCATGCGAAGGCCGGTCGCCGAGCTCTTTGATACAGGAGTGCACCCATGCTGGTCTTGCGCACCGTGCAACCCACCGACCTGCCCCAATTGCAGCGTTTGGCCCGCGAAAGCCTGGTGGGCGTCACGTCCTTGCCCGATGACAGCGCCCGATTGCGTGACAGGATTGTCGACGCCTGCACATCGCTGGATCAAAACGCCGAGTGTCCCGGCCCGCAAAATTACTTTTTTGTCCTGGAAAACCAGGCGGACGGGCGCCTGGTGGGCTGCTCGGAAATCGTCGCCACGGCCGGTTTCAGCGAACCCTTCTACAGCCTGCGCAACCGCCCTTTCACCAGCGCCTCGCGCGAGCTGAACATCGAGCACGGCGTGCCTGCCCTGTCGCTGTGCCACGACCTCAACGGCCACACCTTGCTGCGCGGCTTCCATATCGATTCGGCGCTGGTGCGCACGCCCCACTCCGAACTGTTGTCGCGGGCACGCCTGCTGTTCATTGCGGCCCATGCACAACGCTTTGCCGACGCGGTGATCAGCGAAATCGTCGGCTTCAGCAGCGATGACGGCCAGTCACCCTTCTGGGATGCCGTGGGCAAGCACTTCTTCGACCTGCCCTACGTCGAGGCCGAGCGGCTCTGCGGCCTGGAAAGCCGGTCGTTCCTCGCCCATCTGATGCCGCAATACCCGATCTACGTGCCGATGCTGCCCCAGGCCGCGCAAGACTGCATCGGGCGCATCCACCCCGATGGCCAGGAAGCCTTCGATATCCTTGAACGCGAAGGGTTCGAGACTACCAGCTACGTCGACCTGTTCGATGGCGGCCCGACCCTGCAGGCACGCACCGGCGACATTCGCTCGATTGCGCAGAGCCAGACCGCGCTGGTCTCGCCCGTTTCATCCATCGATGCCCGCGGTCGGTATCTGGTCAGCAACGATGCGCTTGGGCACTATCGCGCCATCGTCGCCGATCTCGACTACCGCGCCGGTCAACCCGTGGGGCTGGACAGCGAGATGTGCCAGGCGCTGCAGGTGACTGAAGGCAGCAACGTCCGGCTGATCGCGCTGTGAGTAGCAAACGCCAGGATCCCCGTCGACAACACCCGAACGGGCTTGCACAAGGCACGCCCGCATGATCCTGCGCCCGGTCCAGGTGACCGACCTGCCCGCCCTGCTGGCGCTGAGCCGCCTGGCCGGTCGCGACTTGACGCCCCTGGTCAATGAAGAGCGCCTGACCCACCGCTTGCGCTGGGTCCAAAGAACCTTCGCCGAGCAGGTCGAACGCGCCGACGCCGATTACCTGTTTGTCCTTGAAGACGACGACCAGCAGGTGCTCGGCGTCAGCGCCATGACCGGCGCGGTTGGCCTGCGCGAGCCTTGGTACAACTATCGGCTCGGGCTGACGGTCAGTTCTTCACCCGCGTTGGGTATTTCGCGGCAAATCCCGACCCTGTTCCTCAATAATGAAATGACCGGTCAATCGGTACTTTGCTCGCTGTTCCTGCGCCCCGACCAGCGCCGGGGCAGCAACGGCCGCCTGCTCACGCTGGGACGCCTGTTGCTGGCGGCGGAGTTCCCGCACCTGTTCGGCGAGAAAATGATCGCCGAGCTGCGCGGAAGTGCCGACGAAAAAGGTTGTTCACCGTTCTGGGACAGTGTGGGCCGGCACTTTTTCAAGATGGATTTCAGTCATGCCGAGCATTTGTCGGGGCTGGGCAACAAATCGTTCATCGCCGAGCTGATGCCACGGCAACCGCTCTACACCTGCCTGCTCACCGAACGGGCCCAAGCCGTGATCGGCAAGCCGCATCACGATGCCGAGCCGGCACTGAGAATCCTCACGGCCGAAGGATTCTCCCACCAGGGCTTCATCGACATCTTCGACGCGGGCCCGGTCATCGAAGCGCCGGTTTCGGCCATTCGCACCGTGCGCGACAGCCGACTCCTGGCATTGGCGATCGGCCCCCCGGACGACCAGGCACCGACCTGGCTGATCCACAATCGTCGCCTGGAAAACTGTCGCATCACCGCCGCCCCGGCGCAATTGAGGGGCGACAGCCTGCTGGTCGACCGCCTCACCGCCAAACGCCTGCAGCTGCAACCCGGCGACTCGGTGCGAGCAGTGGCGCTGCCCAACCGACAGCAGCAGGCCGTGGCGGCGTAAAGGCGCCCTGCCTCGCCACAAGATTGACGCCTGTGGCCGGAAAACCGCTAAATTCGTCATCATTCCTGACCTGCCCCCGTGATAGCCTTTCACATCTTCGGCGTTGACACTTTTGCTCAAGCCCTTCCATTTCCATTGGTGGAACTCATATGTCCAGGCTTTCTCATCAAGATTTGCGCCGCAATTTTCGTCAACTGTTCGCGTCCAACACCTGCTACCACACCGCGTCGGTCTTCGACCCGATGTCGGCACGCATCGCCGCAGACCTCGGGTTCGAGGTGGGGATCCTCGGTGGCTCGGTCGCGTCATTGCAGGTACTGGGCGCCCCGGATTTTGCCCTGATCACCCTCAGCGAGTTCGCCGAACAGGCCACCCGTATCGGCCGCGTCGCCCAATTGCCGGTGATCGCCGACGCCGACCACGGCTACGGCAACGCACTCAACGTCATGCGCACCATCGTCGAGCTGGAGCGGGCCGGCGTGGCCGCCCTGACCATCGAAGACACCCTGTTGCCAGCCCAATTTGGCCGCAAGTCCACGGACCTGATCACGGTCGCCGAAGGTGTCGGCAAGATTCGTGCGGCACTGGAAGCCCGGTGTGACCGGGAAATGGCCATCATCGCCCGCACCCACGCGGGCATTCTGCCGGTCCAGGAGATCATCAGCCGCACCAAGCAGTACCAGGCCGCCGGTGCGGATGGCATCTGCATGGTGGGGGTGAAGGATTTCGACCATCTGGAACAAATCGCCGAGCACCTGAGCGTGCCGCTGATGCTGGTGACCTACGGCAATCCATTGCTGCGTGACGACAAACGCCTGGCCGAACTGGGCGTGCGCGTCGTCATCGACGGCCACGGTGCCTACTTCGCCGCGATCAAGGCAACGTACGACAGCCTGCGCGAACAGCGTCAGATCTTTACCCAGGCATCGGACCTGAGCGCGACTGAACTGACGCATACCTACACCCAGCCGGAGGAATACATCCGTTGGGCGGAAGAGTTCATGCACGTCAAAGAGTAATCGCACCCAAAAAACCTGTAGGAGCTGGCTTGCCAGCGATGACGCCAGCACAGCCAACACCTCCGTCGTCTGACTCACCGCCTTCGCTGGCAAGCCAGCTCCTATGTATGGACTCGCCCCCACTGTCTAC
>NZ_JAXDEQ010000217.1:0-261 GCF_035065025.1 Pseudomonas sp. YuFO8
GGTGTTGCCGGGATTTGTGTCTGGCGGTGATCCCCTGTAGGAGCTGGCTTGCCAGCGAAGGCGGTGAGTCAGGCGACGGAGGTGTAGGCTGTGCTGGCGTCATCGCTGGCAAGCCAGCTCCTACAGGTTTTTTGGGTGTTGCCGGGATTTGTGTCTGGCGGTGATCCCCTGTAGGAGCTGGCTTGCCAGCGAAGGCGGTGAGTCAGGCGACGGAGGTGTAGGCTGTGCTGGCGTCATCGCTGGCAAGCCAGCTCCTACAGG
>NZ_JAXDEQ010000218.1:0-239 GCF_035065025.1 Pseudomonas sp. YuFO8
CGGCTTGCTGGCGATCGATGGTGGCCGTTATGCCGCCATCGCTGGCAAGCCAGCTCCTACAGGGATTTACGGGGTATGTTGGATTTGTGGTGTGACACAGATCTGTAGGAGCCGGCTTGCTGGCGATCGATGGTGGCCGTTATGCCGCCATCGCTGGCAAGCCAGCTCCTACAGGGATTTACGGGGTATGTTGGATTTGTGGTGTGACACAGATCTGTAGGAGCCGGCTTGCTGGCGAT
>NZ_JAXDEQ010000022.1:0-103274 GCF_035065025.1 Pseudomonas sp. YuFO8
CTCCTACAGGGATTTACGGGTGTGTGTTGAATTTGTGGTGTGACACAGATCTGTAGGAGCCGGCTTGCTGGCGATCAATGGTGGCCGTTATGCCGCCATCGCTGGCAAGCCACCTCCTACAGGGATTTGCGGGGTATGTTGAATTTGTGGTGTGACACAGATCTGTAGGAGCCGGCTTGCTGGCGATGCGATGGTGGCCGTTATGCCACCATCGCTGGCAAGCCAGCTCCTACAGGTTTCGCGCAGATAAGTTGAATTTGTGGCGTGACACCGATCTGTAGGAGCCGGCTTGCTGGCGATGCGATGGTGAAGCTGATGCCGCCATCGCTGGCAAGCCAGCTCCTACAGGGTTTGCGGGGTATGTTGAATTTGTGGCGTGACACCGATCTGTAGGAGCCGGCTTGCTGGCGATGCGATGGTGGCCGTTATGCCGCTATCGCTGGCAAGCCAGCTCCTACAGGGTTTGCGGGGTATGTTGAATTTGTGGCGCGACACTGATCTGTAGGAGCCGGCTTGCTGGCGATGCGATGGTGGCCGTTATGCCGCCATCGCTGCGATGCGGCGTCCCGACAAGCCCGTTCACCCTGTCAGATCACAAAAAATCCATGGGTGCCGTCGCGGGCCAATTGGTCGACCAGTCCGAACTCCCAGTCCAGATAGGCTTGCATCGCTTCGCGCGGGTTGTCGGTGCCTTCATAAGGACGGCGATAGCGGTCGATGCGCGGTGATGCCAGGCGGGTCTCGCCTTCTTCCAGGGGCAACTGGGCGGCGATCCAGGCGGCGGTGCCACCCTTGAGCAAAAACACCGCCTTGCCGGTCAACGCCTCGACTTCGGCCACCGCCAGTCGCGCCAACTGGCTGCTGCCGCAGGTCAGCACATAACGCTCGGCTGCGGGCACGTTGGCCAGCGCTTCTTTCAGTTGCCCACGCAATGCCCACCAGGCACCGGGGATATGGCGTTTGACGTAGTTGGCACTGGCGGTGAAATCCAGCAAGGCGGTATCACCGTGGGTCAGCCATTGGGCCAGGGTCTCGGTGCTGATTTCCTCGGCCTGTGGTGGCGTCGGAACGGGTGCCTGCCACGCGCCTTGTGCGCTGAAGTGAGCAGGGTTCAAATCATCCAGCACATGCACCTCCCAGCCCAGTTGCGCGAGCCAGGACGCCGACATGTTGGCGCGCACGCCATCGTCGTCCACCAGTACCAGGCGCGCGCCGCGCACGCTGGCGAAGTGATCGGTTTCCTGCACCAGTTGCCCGCCGGGAGTCGAGCGGGCGCCGGGCAGGTGGCCAGCTTCGAATTCCTCCGGGGTGCGCACGTCGAACAGGTAGGTGCTGCGGGTCGACTCCTGTTGCCAGCGTTGCAGGTCCGCCAATGTGGCGCGGCCGACCAGGGCCTGGTCGGCGACACGACGGGCATCGCGCGCCGCTGTTTGCCGATGCTCTTCACTGGTCGGGGCAAAGCGGCGCGACTGGCCGTGCTGCAGTTTCTGCCCGGCCAGGGTCCAGCCGATGGTGCCGTTGCGCAGGGCCGAAACCGGGTTGGCGATGCCGGCATTGATCAACGATTGCGTGCCGATGATGCTGCGGGTGCGTCCGGCGCAATTGACGATGATGCGCGTGGCCGGGTCCGGTGCCAGCTCACGGGCGCGCAGCACCAGCTCGGCTCCCGGTACGCTGATGCCGGTGGGGATGCTCATGGTCTGGTATTCATCAAAACGCCGGGCATCGAGCACCACCACGTCAGCTTCGCTGTCGAGCAACGCCTGGACTTCTTCGGCTGCCAGGGACGGCGTATGACGCTGGCTTTCCACCAGTTCGCCAAAGGCTTTGCTGGGCACGTTGACGTCGATGAACAACTCGCCGCCGGCGCGGCGCCAACCTTCCAGGCCGCCTTCGAGCAGGCTGACATCGAGGTAGCCCAGGTCCAGCAAGCGCTGTGCAGCGATGCTCGCCAGGCCCTCGCCATTGTCGTAGACGGTCACTTGGGTATCGCGCCGGGGAATCCGCGAGAACACCTCCAGTTCGAGTTTCGACAAGGGAATGTTGGCGGCGAACAATGGATGGGATTCGGCGAAGGGCGCTTCTTCGCGCACATCCAGCAGCGCCAGTTCTTCACGGTTCAGCAGGGCTTGGCGAATCTCGGCGAAAGAGCGGGTCGACAGGGTGCTCATAGGGCTTGGTTCTCTTTGGACAAATCCCAGATGTTGGGCAGGTAGGCGTTGGAATAACCGGAAATGAACAGCTTCTCGCTACCGTCGGGCTGATACACCGCGCGACGCACCGCACCGATGTTGGCGCCATACACATGGATGCTGATCGAGACCTGGTCGGCAAAGGCGTTGCTGACTTGATGGATGTCGCCGATCTTCGGCGACACGGCCTCGACCTGGCCTGGCCGCAACTGTACCCGGCCGCCATCGGCGATCAAGGCACCGTCGCCGTTGCGTTTGAAACCTTGTGAGTACTCCGCACCGCGCAGCATGCCGATCAGCCCCCAGACCCGATGGTCATGGATCGGCGTGCTTTGTCCCGGTCCCCAGACAAAACTGACGATGCTGAAACGCTGCCGTGAATCGGCATGCAGGAGGTATTGCTGATAGCGCTCCGGATCGGGGCGGGCAAACTCCTCGGGCAGCCAGTCGTCATGGCTGACCAATTGGCCGAGTAGCTTGCCGCCACGGTGCAACAGATCACCCTCGCGGGGGTTGCTGTCGATCAATTCCGCCAGGGCGCCTATGAATGCTCTGAGTCTCTCCGGGTGTCGGGCCTGGGTCATGGCGATTCCATCGTTCGTTGTGAAAGTGACCCTTTGATTTAAGCATAATGTTTTAGATCAATATGCGATTGTTTAATGATTAGGTTATAGCTGAATGTAATTTATAGAGTCTCCGTATAGCCCTTTGGCATAGCACCAGAAGCTATTGATCAGTGGCCCGGGGTGCGGCGGGCTATCCTTCTCATGGTGAAGGAACTATGCTTTTCAGACATCTTATTGACTGTTCTCTATGTGCGGGCCAAATGAAAATTGATGATATCGATGCCTTTGTCGAGGTGATTCGTTGCCAGTCCATCAGCCATGCCGCCGAGTCGTTGCAACTGACCCAGCCGGCCATCACACGGCGCGTTCAGAACTTTGAGCAGGCCCTGGGTGTGGAGTTGTTCGATCGCAATACCAAGCCGCTCAAGCCCACGCTGATTGGCACGCGGGTGTATGAACAGTGCCGCCTGATCCTGCGGGAAATGGATGCGCTGCGCGAACTGGTGGCCACCGACGCGCCACCGACCGGACTGCTGCGCCTGGGGGTGCCGCAGACCATCGGCGACGTGGTGTTACTCGACGCGCTCAAGCACCTGCGCAGCGAATACCCCGACCTGCGGGCCCAGGTGGCTACGGGCTGGGGCAGTCAATTGGTGGGCAGGATCGAGCGCGGTGAACTGGATGCCGCCGCGGCGCTGTTCCCGGCCGGCAAGATTTTCCCGGACAACATAATCGGTGAGTCGATTGGCAAGATGGAACTGGTGGTGGTCTGCGCCAAGGCCCAATTGCCCAAGCGCCCGAGCAAGCTGGCGGACGTCTACCAGAGTGGCTGGATACTCAATCCCGACGGCTGCGGTTTCCGCGCCGGCTTGCAACGCACCCTGTCGGACCAGGGCCTGGCCCTGCGCGTCAACCTGGAAACCTTCGGCACCGAATTGCAGCTGGGCCTGGTCGCCGACGGCCTCGGGTTGGGCCTGGTGCCGCGGCCATTACTGGAACGCAGCGTTCACCGCGATCAGTTGGCGGCCATGCCGCTCAAGGATTTCAAGCCGGTGATGGACCTGTGGCTGATCTATCCGCATTTTCTCGGCAACCTGCAGGGGCCGGTCGATGCCTTTGGCAAGCTGGTGGCCGGGTCGTTGCAGAAGATCAAGAGCGCGGCCTGAATGATTTTTGTAAGAGCAGCCGGTCGGCGCTCGAATGCTCGCGAAAAACCTGGGAGCACCGCGGGGTGTCAGGCTGCCCGCGTCATCGTTGACCTCCATCGCGAGCAAGCTCGCTCCTACAGTAGGTCTTATACCGCCGCGAGAGATTGGTTGGCTGTCAGGACGCCATCGCCGGCAGGCCGGGTCTCGTGTTCGGGCTTGCTGACAGCCACCGTCGAACCGACAATTGATGATGTGATGCGAACCGACAGGCGTTGATCGCCTGGGGAGGTTTCAAATGAATCACTCATCGCAAACCATCCTGCAAAACCGCGCGGCTGCCGGGCGACGCCTGGTGGAGCCGCTACTCCAGTACGCCCACAAACCCGATGTGATCATCCTGGCCTTGCCCCGGGGCGGGGTGCCGGTGGCCTATGAAGTGGCCACCGTGCTCGGCGTGCGCCTGGACCTGCTGCTGGTGCGCAAGCTCGGTGTTCCGTCCCATCCGGAGTACGCCATGGGCGCCATTGCCAGTGGCGGTATTGAAATTCGCAATGAGCAGGCGTTGCGGGCGCACCCCATTGACAAGGCGGCGTTCGAGGCCGTGGTCGCCCGGGAAACCCGGGAGCTGTTGCGCCGTCAGCAGGTCTACCGTGGCACGCGGGCGCCGGTGCAACTCAAGGATCAGGTGGTGATCCTGATCGACGACGGGTTGGCGACAGGGGCCTCGATGCTGGCGGCGGTGCAGGCGGTACGGCTGCAGGAACCGACGCGCATCGTGGTGGCGGTGCCGGTGGCACCGGTGGAAACGGCAGAGGCGTTGCGCAGGGAAGTGGATGAGGTGATCTGCCCGATCATGCCTGATTGGTTCATGTCGATCGGGCATTGGTACATGGATTTTTCCCAGACCTCGGATAAAGAGGTCATCGATCTGTTGCAACGGGCGTGGCGGCAAGAGGAAAGTTGATGGTTGCCACCACCGCAACAGCGAAGTCGGAAGTGGAGGCGGTCGGACTGTCATGAGAGGGCTGTTCAAGCCCGGCCCTTGCGGTGGAACAAACGGTGATTCTTTGCTTAAGTCCATCTGTTGGTGGCCTGATCGACAGCACCCGGAGAACCCAATGACTCAGCGATTTGCGCGCTCCGCCATGCTGACTGCCGCTCTCATGTTCGGGATTGTTCACGGCGCCCGAGCCGTCGAATACACCGACGTCAACCCCACGGCCAGCACCATCAGCTTCACGTACAACCAGATGGGGTCGCGGGTGTACGGCACGTTCAGCAAGTTCGAGGGCACCCTCGATTTCGATACGACTCATCCCGAAGCTGCCCACGCCACATTGTCCATCGACCTCGATAGCATCGATGCCGGCAGCAGCGACGCCAACGAGGAACTGAAAAAGTCGCCCTGGTTCGATACGGCCACTTTTCCGGTGGCGACGTTTGAGTCGACGGGCGTCAAGGACCTGGGCAATAACCGCTATCAGATCACCGGTCACCTCACGCTCAGGGGGATTACACGCGAGGTGGTCGCGCCGGTGCTCCTCAAGTCGGAAAATGAAATCGGCATATTCGATGGTGAGCTGACGCTTGAACGGGATAATTTCAAGATAGGCGAGGGCGAATGGGCGGATAGCGTCGTCTCCAACGAAATCAATATCCGCTTTCGCATGGTTGCGCCGCAGCGTTGATTTTCTGCGACCGGTTGGTGGATGGTCCTGTCGTTGGGTTTAAGCATTATTCCAAAACAGCCTGACGCTTTCTTGAGCCGCAAATGCCGGGTTTGTTGCCCGCATCTATAGTGTTTTGTCGGTGTTGCCCGAATCTTGCAAACCTGTATCTGAAGGTGGCTCAAATGAGTCGTATAGGGAAAGTGTTACTTAACTTTGACAGACAGTTTGATGTAGATGACAAGAAGAAGCTGCGTGACGGTTTGTCAGCGGTTCTACAGATTGGTCAGACGCTTTGGCTTGCCAATGATGAAACGCTGAGCCTGGAATGTCTTACCTTCAAGAGCGAGCCGGCCGGTGGAGAACTCGTTTACGAAGGCCATCGACAATTCTCACTGGACACATTACTCGACCTGCCTGCGCCACCGGCATCAGCGCAAAAGTTCGAAGAGGCCGATATCGAAGGGCTGGCCTACGACGAGGCTGGAGAGTACCTGTGGTTGATCGGTTCCCACAGCCTCAAGCGCAAGCAACCGGAAGCCGGAAAAAAACCAGGCCAGAACATCGAACGCCTGAGCAATGTGAGCAGCGATGGAAACCGTTATTTGTTGGCCCGTATTCCTGTGGTGAAAGAAGACGGCGTACTGAAACTTGTGCGCTCGACCTCGGACTTGCAGAAAACAGCCGCACAACTAAGCGGCGATCAGACGTGGAATGCGCTGACCAAAGCGCTCAAACATGATGAACATCTGGGTAATTTTTTTGCGATTCCCGGCAAGGACAACGGGTTCGACATCGAGGGCCTGGCCATCGCCGGCAAGCGTCTTTTCATTGGCTTGCGTGGCCCGGTGTTAAGAGGATGGGCAGTCATTCTTGAAATCGAACCACAAGTGTCCGAGGACGATAGCCACATTCTGAAACTGGCGAAAATCGGTGAGGATTGTCATCTGTATCACAAGCATTTTCTCCAGCTGGACGGCCTGGGCATACGCGATCTGTGCGTGGATGGGAACGATCTGTTGATTCTCGCCGGACCCACCATGGACCTCGACGGCCCGGTGACGGTCAGTCGCTGGGTAAATGGCGTGCGCACTTGCGGGGACAGCGTTGTATTCAGAGAGGGGCTTTCGAAGGTGCTGGATGTTCCCTTTGGTCAACGCGGCGACCATGCGGAAGGAATGACGCTTTTCACTCCCGCCGATGGCCGCGCAGCGCAGTTGCTTGTGGTGTACGACACCCCGATCGGGCGTGGAAAAGACGGCAGCGTCGAGGGGGATCTTTTCGATCTTTAGGCACGTTGTATTTCAGTCCAGAGAATTGGACGCTGGCAAGTTCCGTTGACTTATACGCGCCCGGTCCACCTTGCATGAACCGGGCGCCCATCAATACCCTATCAATGCGCCACGATCGGCACCGTAACGGCCTGCCCGAACGTCGAGCGTACGGTCACGGTCGCGCCTGGTGTTGGCCCGGCGCCAGTGGTGCTGACCGAGATCCTCCAGCGCGCTCCGGTGCCGGTTGGGGTGAGGATCGCATTACCCAGGTTGAGCGGCCCGGCAGTGGTGGTGACGGTGGCCGTCAGCGTGTTGCCCGTACCTTTCGACGTGGTCCCGGCCAGGTCCCAGGTGTAGCGGTTGTTGCTGCGCACGCTGACGGTGGCACTGGTGATCACCAGCTCTTCATTGACCGCAGGTTTTGGCGTCACCGCCACGGACACCATCGCCGGTTCCGACACCGCATTCTTCGCGTCGCTGGCCTGGTAGGCGAAGGCCGCGGTGAAGGGGGCGGGGATGCTGGCCGGCGGCGTGTAGATCACGCGCACGCCGTCGGTGCTGACCGAGCCCTGGCCGGAGTCCGGTTGGGCCAGGCCCACCACTTTGAGCGGCAGGTTGCCGTCCGGGTCGGTGTCGTTGGCCAGCACGTTGATGGTCACCGGCTGGCCGTTGCTGCTGCTGGCGCTGTCAGGGTTGGCGACGGGTTTCTGGTTCTGGTCTTCATTGTCGTCACCGTTGCCGTCACCATTGCCTGGGGTACGGAAGGTCGGCAGGGCGGCGGAGTTGACGTAGGTGACACCGTCCCAGCCGGGCAGCGGGGTCGGCATCAACTGGAACTGCCCCGGATGCTCGATATCCCAGCGCAACAGCATTGACGTGTCCTCGTGCTGGGTGTTGTGGCAGTGCTCCATGTAGGTCCCGGCGAACTCGCGGAAGTGGATGGCCATTTCCACGTCCACCGAACTGTCGATGCCTTCACCGATGCGATACACATCCTTGCGCGCCCATTTTTCCCATTCCGGTGGCGCCTTGCCGTCGCGGCTGAGGACGATGCCTTCTTCGAAATGCACGTGCACCGGGTGGTTCCAGCCGTTGCCGCCGTTCTTGATTTTCCACACTTCCAGCGTACCGTCGCCACCGTAGCCGCCATCGGTCGGGCCGGTGGACAGTTGCGCTGCTGCACTGATGCGCCGCGAGTCCATGTCGTAGCCGAAACCGCCGTCGGTCTTGATCGTCCACGGGGCTTCGTCGGTGCCGTCGGAGCGGCCGAAAATGAACTCGCGATGCCGGGCCGCCTTGACTTTGACCATGTCGGCGGCGTTGTCGCGATCGAGGGTCAGCGGGATCATTTTCTTGCCCGCCGCTTTACCGGGTTTGGCCGGTTCATAATCGGCAGGGTTCATGCTCACATCCTGGCCGGTGTAGGGCTGCACGATCATTTGCATGAACTTGCCCACCACCGGGTCGCCCTTGTCCCACTCCGGCCCTTTGCTGCCCTGCTTGATCACCGCCTTGTACTTCTCGGACAGCACGTCGGCCAGGCTCAGGCCGTTCTTTTCCGGACCCTTGCCGGTCTTGTGTTCCATCAGGTTGACGAAGTACAGCTTGTCGCCGGTCTTGATCCCGTTTT
Organism: Pseudomonas sp. YuFO8; assembly: GCF_035065025.1. Lineage (NCBI taxonomy): Bacteria > Pseudomonadati > Pseudomonadota > Gammaproteobacteria > Pseudomonadales > Pseudomonadaceae > Pseudomonas > Pseudomonas sp. YuFO8. The sequence goes on from NZ_JAXDEQ010000022.1 coordinate 8,478, forward strand.
TCGCAAAGTTGACGATGATGTCGAAGCGCTCGGCGATGCCCTGGGTCGGCAGGATGGCGTTGTGGTTCTGTTTGTCTCCATCGCCATCCAGGTCCATGCTGCCGTCGAACGGCACGGCGTGTTCCATGAGGTTGCCGTCGTTGCCGATCAGGTGGAACGGCACCCGGCTGTAGGACACCCCGGAACCGGACGGCCCGGGAAACTCGCCGCCGTTGCCGGCGATTTCACGCACCAGGGCGATCCTGAAATAGCGCGATACCGAGCCGTTGAGGATGCGGAAGCGATAGCTGCGTGCGCGCACTTTCAGGCGTGGCTCGTATTGCCAGTTGACCAGGATCTGATCGCCGAGAAAGCCGTCGGTGTTGAACGGGTTGAACCACAACTGGCCGTTGGCGTCCCAGGCCTTGTCGGCGACCACCAGGTTGACGTCGTAGTCGCGGTTGCCCCAGGGCAGGGCCGAGCCGCTGGGCAGGCGCAGGTTGACGCCATCTTCGATGGCCTCGTTACCGCGATCCAGGGCGCTGTAGTAGTTCATCATCACCGCGTTGCCCTTGTAGACGTTCTGCGCGGTGAAATCGAGCATGTGGTCGTGGAACCAGTGGGTGCTCATGGTTTCGCGCCAGTCGCCACGGATCTTGATCGTGCCGTTTTCGCAGGTCTTGAGGCCGGGGCTGGCGTCGTTGACGAACAGCTTCTCGCCCGGTGCGCAAGGGAACGCCGCGCGCGGGTCCTGGGCGTTGGTGTTGATGGTGTCATAGCCGGCCAGCTGCAGCGGCCAACGATAGTCGTAGTACTGCCCCGGAAAGAAAAACGCATTGGTGTAGCCGTCGCTTTCGGCCGGGGAGTGGCCGTTGTGTTCGTGGGTGCTGATGGTGTGCAGGCCGAAACCCATGTTGGCCGCAGGGTCGATCGGCAGGCCGTTGTAGTGACGCATCAGCACCGGTTGGCCATAGCGGACCATCAGCAGTTTGACTGGAAAGGTGCCGTCGAAGGTCCACAGCGCATTGTGATTCTGCAGCGGAAAATTCGGGTGGAAGCGCGTATCGATGCCTTTGGTAGTGCCCGTGGTGGTGGGGATGTCCGAGGTCTGGTAGTAGAGTCCACCGGGGCCGAATTCACCGACGGCGTAATTGTGCAATTGCCGGCGGTCGCGCATGCCGGTGTTGATCCGCGCGCCCACTTGCACGGTCTTGTACGCGACCTGCGGGTAGAACTCGTTCCAGCGCTGGTGCGACCAGCCTTTTCCCGGTGGCCGCCCCTCGGCTGGCGAACCTACGGGTTGGCGGTTGAGGAAGGTTTCGATCTGCGCCTTCCACGGGTTGCGGTCCAGTACGTTGGAGTACTGCGACGGAAACGGGAACAGGCCAGGCTGGCGCATGAACGCATCCAGCGCCGAACCCGACGGAGCGCTGCGCGCAACAATGTTCGGGTCTTGCGCGGGGGCCGGGCCGACCGTGGGGACGGGGAAGGTCAGGGGCGGGGCCGGGATCGTCGGGTCGATTTTTTCCGTGCCGAATTCCTCGAACAGCAGCAATTGCTGAGTGAACGGCAGGGCCCCGTACAGGGGACTGGGTTTGCCGTTGGTGGGGTAGTTGAACGAGGTCTGCAAACTCGGCGGCAGCACATTGTCGGCACGGGGTGTGTTGCGATCGCCGTAGGCGCCGTTGGGCAGGGCCAGTGCGCCCTGATTGGTCTCGGGCATGGTTTTCAGGGCATCGAGCGCTGCGGCGGCGGCAATCGGATCGGCGGGCGCAGTGTAGTAGGCCGAAGGGTCGGTCGGTGGCGGCTGGCTTTCATCGTCCATGGGGGCCGCGCTGACGGTGGCGAGGCTGGCGGTGATCAGCATTACGGAGGCCACACTGGACCTGCGTATGTAGTTCAAGGAACGGAATGCGGGTGGTGCGTTTTTCATTTGGTTTCCCCTTGCACGTGCCAATTTGGCGAAACCCGCCGTCCCCGAGTTGGGGATGACTGCTGCGGTGCAAGGGGCTGGTGCAACAGATGGGCCATGTCAAAATCGGGAATAAAAAATGTGATTAATTAATAAGTTGTTACAGATTGTTTCATTGGCGCATCAGTCAGCGGTGGGTGCAGTTCCTCATATGCGGGGAAAATTCCCTTATTTCATTGGGTTACTTTCACCAATCACGGGTGCTCTTGCCAAAATGTGTCGGCTTGGAAGAAAATGAGAGTCATTATCAAATAAATTTTGTGTCGGGCTTTCTCCATGTCCTCTGTCGATCTCTCGCTGCAACAGGCCGTGCATACGCTTTACGAGGACCATCACGGTTGGTTGTGTGGCTGGCTGCGTAAACGGCTCGGCTGCCACCACCATGCGGCGGATCTGGCCCAGGACACCTTCATTCGCGTGCTGACCCAACGCAAGTCCTTCGAGCTGCGCGAGCCTCGCGCATACTTGAGCACCATTGCCCGCAGCCTGATGATCGACATGTTCCGCCGTCGCGCGGTGGAGCAGGCCTATCTGGACACCCTGGCCAACCTCCCGGAGCCGGTGGCGTTGTCCCCGGAAACCCGCTCGCTGATCATCGAGACCCTGATGGAAATCGACCGGCTTCTCGATGGCCTGGGCGAGCGGACCCGGGAGATTTTCCTGCTGGCCCAGCTCGATGGCCTGAGCTATGTCGAGATCGGTCGGCGCCTGGATGTCTCGGTAACCACGGTCAAGAAGCACGCGGTGCGCGCCCTGACGCACTGCCTGTTGCTGATCGAGGACTGAGCCGTGGCCCGTGTGCAACCGCTGGATTACGCCACCCTCGAAGCCGCCGCGCGCTGGTACGTCGATTTGCGTGGCGAGGTACCGGACGAAGCCCTGCGTGAGGCGCATCGCCGTTGGCTGGAGCGTGATCCACGGCATCTGCAGGCGTGGGAACGCCTTGCGCGCCTGCAGGACAAACTCGAACAAGTCACCCCCGGCATCGCGCGCCCGATCTTGGCCAGTGCCCGCGCCAAACGCCGCGATGTGCTCAAGGTCCTGTCGATTCTGCTGATGGCGGGCGGGGCGGGGACCCTGGCGTGGAACACCACGCCCTTGCCAACGCTGATGGCCGACCAGCGCACCGGCACCGGTGAACGCCGTCGGCTGCGGCTGGACGATGGCACGCAACTGCAACTGAACACGGCGACCGCGGTGGACATCCGCTACAACGACAACCTGCGTGAAATCCGCTTGCTCGAAGGTGAGATCTTCATCGAAACGGCGCGGGACGAGCGCGCGCGGCCCTTCCTGGTACACACCGCCGAAGGCAGCATTCGCGCCTTGGGCACCCGTTTTGTCGTGCGCCGCGAAGCGGACCTGACGCAGGTCAGCGTGCAGGAGCATGCGGTCGAGGTGCGCTCGGCCAACGTGCCGGGCACCGCCGTACGGGTCGACGCCGGCCAGCAAGTGAGTTTGCGCCAGGACGCCATCGAACCCGTGCAACGGGCCACCCCTCAGGCCGACGCCTGGACCCGCGACATGCTGGTGGTCAACGACTGGCGCCTGGGTGAGTTTATCCGGGAGCTGCAGCGTTATCGCCCAGGCCATCTGGGCTGTGATCCGGCGGTCGCTGCGCTGCGCATCTCCGGGGCTTTCCATCTGGCCAGCAGCGACACCATCCTCGAGAACCTGACCTCGACCCTGCCCGTACGCATTCGTCGATTCAGCCGTTACTGGACGCGGGTGGAGCCGGTTTGAGGATTTCCCGAAAAAAAATCTGCTCAGGGGTTACTGATTTCGATTCTCGTTCGACTTAGGTGTTAGAGGCGCACACAGACGCCGCCATTCACTGCCAACGGGCGAAAGGAAATTGCATGACCCCTCGTGATCCCCAACTCCGCATTTGTTCCGCCAAGCCATCCGTCAGACCCTTGACCCGCGCCGTGCATGCTGCACTGCTCGGGATGGCGCTGGTCTTTCCGTTGGGCATGACGATGGTTGCACCCGCTGCCTGGGCGCAAACCGATGTCGAAACCGAGTTCGACATTCCGGCGGGTCCTTTGGGTTCGGCCTTGACCCAATTCGCCGGCACGGCCGGGGTGACCGTTTCCTTCGAGCCAAGCGCTGCCAACGGCCAGCAAACCTCGGGACTGCGCGGGCGCTACAGCGTTGACGCCGGCCTGCGCCAGTTGCTCGCCGGGAGCAGGCTCGAAGCCGTGCGCCACGACAATGGCAGCTATTCCTTGTTGCCGATCGTTGCCTCAGGCGCGGCCATGCAGTTGGGCGCCACCAGCATTTCCGGAGTTGCCGTGGAATCGGCCTACGGCCCGGTGGACGGCTATGTCGCCACCCGCAGCGCCACCGGCACCAAGACCGATACGCCGATCCTGGAAATTCCGCAGACCATCAACGTGGTCACCGCCGACCAGGTGGAAGCCCAGGGCGCGCGCAACCTGACACAGGCGCTGCGCTACACGCCGGGGGTGAACACCGGTGGTTTTACTGACCGCAACTCGATTGCCGACGAGATCACCAGCCGTGGTTTCGCGCCGACGCCGCTGTACCTCGATGGCGCCTACATCCCGTACGCCGGCAGCCTCGGTGGCGCCCCGCAAATCGATCCCTACACCCTGGAGCGCATCGAAGTGCTCAAGGGGCCGTCGTCGGTCCTTTACGGGCAGAACCAGCCGGGCGGCCTGATCAACATGGTCTCCAAGCGCCCGACCACCGAGCAGCGCAGCCAGGTCAAGCTGGGGGCGGGCAGTTACAGCCGGGTCAACGGTGCCTTCGACACCAGCGGTCCGCTCGATGATCAGAAGCAGTTCACCTATCGCCTGATCGGTGTGGCCGACAAAGGCAACGAAATGGTCGAGCACAACGAAAGTGAGCGCATGCTGCTGGCGCCGAGCCTGACGTGGGCGCCGACTGAAGACACTTTCCTGACCTTGCTGGCGCAGGTCCAGCGCGATGACGGCGTACCCGATTATCAGTCGCTGCCGAGGATCGGCTCGCTCGACCGTGGTCCGAACGGCGAACGCATCGACCGCGATTTTTTCTCCGGCGACACCAACTTCAATGACTACAAACGTGACCAGTACATCTTCGGCTACGACTTCAGCCACAACCTCAGCGACGACCTGAAATACCGCTCCACGGCGCGCTACACCGACGTACGCGACCGCTACAAGGGTTTCTACCTGCGCAGCTTCGTCACCGATGACGCCGGCGTGACCGATTACACCCGGGCCTACCGCACCAAGCTCGACTGGCGCCAGCACAACATCGCCTACACCGTCGATAACAACCTGGAATACAAATTCAACACTGGCGCCCTGGAGCACACCACGCTCGCTGGCGTGGACTACCGGCACTTCAACCGCAAATACGACGGCTACAACGCCTACAACGTGTTGCCGGTGAACCTGTACGGCAAGAACAATTTCGACACCAGCAGCGTCACCCCGGTACTCGACACTAAATGGGATAACACTCTGCGCCAGACGGGTGTGTACCTGCAGGACCAGATCAAGCTGGACAAGTGGATTCTCACCATCGGCGGTCGCCAGGACTGGGCGGAGATCGACAACAAGGATGTGTTGGCCTCGACCCACGAATCCAAGCGCGATAACAAGTTCACCGGGCGGGTGGGCCTGACCTACGTCACCGATTTCGGCCTGGCACCCTATGTCAGCTACTCCGAGTCGTTCCTGCCCACCCTGGGCACGGCCGCACCCCAGCGCGGCGGCAAGTCCTTCGAGCCGACCGAGGGCCAGCAGTACGAAGTGGGCGTGAAGTACCAGCCGTTCGAGAAGACGCTGATCACCGCTTCGGTGTACGAGATCAAGCAGAAAAATGTCCTGACCGGCGACGATGATTATCCGGACTACATGTCCCAGAGCGGTGAAGTGCGCTCGCGCGGCGTCGAGCTGGAAGTCAAATCCAGCCTCGACAACATCGACGTCATGGCCGCCGCCAGCTACATGGACTCGTTCTACACCAAGGACACCTGGGGCAACGAGGACAACCGCAACGAAGCCCAGTCGCCGGTATCGGCCTCGATGTGGGTCGACTATCACTTCACCCAGGCCAGCCTCAACGGCCTGACCTTCGGTGCGGGCGCGCGCTACACCGGGCGCAAACCGGGGGATGCGGCCAACTCGTTCGATGTGCCGTCCTACGTCGTCTATGACGCTACCGTCAGCTACGACATGGGCAAGCTGGACCCGAGCCTGCGTGGTTTGCAGACCCGGGTGAACGTGCAGAATATCTTCGACCGTGAATACGTGTCGGACTGCAACTACGCGTTCGGTTGCTATTACGGGCAGGAGCGGGTGGCTTCGGTCGAGATGACTTACGACTGGTAATCACGCCAGGATCAAAAGATCGCAGCCTTCGGCAGCTCCTACAGTTGGAATGCGTACACCCTGTAGGAGCTGCCGAAGGCTGCGATCTTTTGCATTTCTGCGCTCAAATCATCGCCGGCATTTTATCCAGCATCTTGTCCAGGGTAATCGGGTACTCGCGCACCCGGATCCCGGTGGCGTTGTACACCGCGTTGGCGATGGCCGCACTGACGCCACAGATACCCAGCTCACCAACACCCTTGGCTTTCATCGGCGAGGAAATCGGGTCGGTTTCATCGAGGAAAATCACCTCCTGGTGAGGGATGTCGGCATGCACCGGCACCTCGTAGCCGGCCAGGTCGTGATTGACGAAAAAGCCCAGGCGCTTGTCCACCACCAGGTCTTCCATCAGCGCCGCGCCGACCCCCATGGTCATCGCGCCAATGACCTGGCTGCGGGCCGAAGTCGGGTTGAGAATGCGCCCGGCGGCGCACACCGCCAGCATCCGGCGCACGCGGGTTTCCCCGGTGGCACTGTCGACTGCGACTTCGACAAAATGCGCGCCGAAGGTCGATTGCTGGTACTTCTTGTCCAGCTCGCCAAATTCGATGCTGTCCTCGGCGACGATTTCGCCGGCCTGCGCCGCACTGCGCAATGGCATGCTTTTGCCGCCAGCCCGTACCTCGCCACCGACGAATTCAGCCTCTTGGGCGTTCACACCGAGGCGTTGCGCAACGGCCTCACGCAGTTTGACGCAGGCGGCATACACCCCCGCCGTCGAGCAGTTGCCGCCGAACTGGCCACCCGAGCCTGCCGAGACCGGAAAGCTCGAATCGCCCAGGTGCACCACCACCTTGTCGAGGCCGACGCCGAGCATTTCCGCCGCCGTCTGCGCGATGATCGTGTAGCTGCCGGTGCCGATATCGGTCATGTCGGTTTCCACGGTCACGGTGCCCTGGTCATCCAGGCGGACACGGGCGCCGGACTTCACCAGCAGGTTATTGCGAAAGGCCACGGCGACGCCCATGCCGATCAGCCAACGGCCTTCGCGCTTTGTGGCCGGTTGCGCAGGCCGTTGGTTCCAGCCAAAACGATCGGCCCCGGTGCGCAGGCATTCGACCAGATGGCGCTGGGAAAACGGCCGCTCCGGTTTCGTCGGATCGACCTGGGTGTCATTGATGATGCGAAACTCGATGGGGTCGAGTTTCAGCTTTTCCGCCATCTCGTCCATGGCAATTTCCAGCGCCATCATGCCTGGCGTTTCACCCGGCGCGCGCATGGCGTTGCCTTCCGGCAGGTCGAGCGTCGACAGGCGCATGGTGACCCGGCGGTTTTCCCCGGCGTACAACAATTTGCTCGGTTGCGCGGCCAGTTCCACCTTGCCGCCGGGCAGGTCGCCGGACCAGCCTTCGTGGGCCATCGCGGTGATCTTGCCGTCGCTGCCGGCGCCGATGCGGATGCGTTGAATGGTCGCCGGGCGGTGCGTGCAATTGTTGAAGATCTGCGGCCGGGCCAGCGCCACTTTCACCGGCCTGCCGGCCATGCGCGCACCCAGGGCGGCAAGGACCGCGTCGGCACGGATGAACAATTTGCCGCCGAAGCCGCCGCCGATGTAGGGCGAAATCAGATGCACGTTTTTCTTGGGGATGCCGAGGGTGGTGGCGAGGTCCGTGACCGACCAATCGATCATCTGGTTCGAGGTCCACAAGGTCAGTCGGTCGCCGTCCCAGGCGGCCATCGACGCCATGGGCTCCATCATCGCGTGGGCCTGGTCGGGCGTGGTGTAGGTGGCGTCGAGTTGCACCGGTGCCGCCGCGAAGGCCGTTTCGAAATCCCCGTGCAGGGTGTCCGCCATCTGGTCCTTGGGTTCCACCGCCGAGCCGCGGGCGCTGGCGAGATCGAACGCGCCTTCGGTGGTTGAGTAGGTGATGTCCACCCGTTCCGCGGCGGCGCGCGCCTGTTCGAAGGTGTCCGCCACCACCAGCGCCACTGCCTGATGGTAGTGCTGGATCTCCGGCCCGCCGAGCAGCTTGGCGGTGTTGTATTTGCCTTTGCCGAGCTTGCCGGCATTGGCGGCGGTGACGATGGCGATCACTCCCGGTGCCGATTGAGCCGCTTCCAGGTTCATTGAAGCAATGCGCCCCTTGGCAATGGCCGAACCGACCACCACGCCATAGGCCTGGTTCGGCGCGACGTCGTGGTGTTCGTAGGCGTAGGGCGCCTGCCCGGTGGTTTTCAGCGGGCCTTCGATGCGGGGCGTGGGCTGGCCGATGACCTTGCCTTGGTCGATGGGGTTGGTGGTGGCCGGGGTTTCGAATTTCATGCCTGGGCCCTCGCTTGTGCCATCACCGAGGCGAGCGTGCGCTCGACCAGCGTCAGTTTGAAGGTGTTTTCAGGGGTGGGTGTGGCGCCGTCCAGCAGCTGTTCGCTGAACGCTTTGGCGCCTTTGGCCATGGCTGCTTCAGCGCTTTCCACGCGCCACGGTTTGTGCGCGACGCCGCCGAGGGCTACGCGGCCGGAACCGTCCTGCTGGACCACCGCGGCCACCGAGACCAGGGCGAATGCGTAGGAGGCGCGGTCACGGACTTTCTGATAGAGGTGCGTGCCGCCCAGCGGCGCTGGCAAGGTCACGGCAGTGATCAGCTCGTGGGCCGCCAGGGTGGTTTCGATGTTCGGTGTATTACCGGGCAAGCGATGCAGGTCGGCGATGGCGATCACCCGGGTCGTGCCGTCGGGGCGAACCGTCTCGACCTGGGCATCGAGCACACGCATGGCCACGGCCATGTCGCTGGGATGGGTGGCAATGCAGGCGTCGCTGACACCGATGATGCCCAGCTGCCGACTGAAGCCGCCGATGGCCGCGCAGCCACTGCCGGGCTGGCGCTTGTTGCAGGCTTGATGGGTGTCATAGAAGTACGGGCAGCGCGTGCGTTGCAGCAGGTTGCCGGCGGTCGTGGCCATGTTGCGCAACTGGCCGGAGGCGCCGGCGAGGAGGGCGCGGGACAGCACGCCATAATCCTTGCGGATGCGTGCATCGGCGGCGAGGTCGGTGTTGCGCACCAGCGCGCCGATCCGCAAGCCGCCTTGCGGCGTGGTTTCGATGCGGTCCAGGGCCAGGTCATTGACGTCGATCAGTTGCGACGGCGTCTCGATGTCCAGCTTCATCAGGTCCAGCAGGTTGGTGCCGCCGGCGATGAAGCGCGAGCCATCGACCTGGGCGGCGAGCGAGGCGGCTTCGGCCGGCGACTTGGCGCGTAGATAGGTAAAGGGCCTCATGCGCTGGCCTCCGCGACTTCGGTGATCGCTTCGATGATGTTGGAGTACGCACCGCAGCGGCAGATGTTGCCGCTCATGCGTTCCTGGAGTTCGCTGGCGATCAGCCTGGGTGGTTCGGTTAGGTTCGGGCTTACGTGACTGGGAATGCCGTCGCGGATTTCCCCCAGCACCGCGACCGCCGAGCAGATCTGCCCCGGCGTGCAGTAACCGCATTGATAGCCGTCATGCTTGATGAACGCCGCCTGCATCGGATGCAGCTTGTCCGGCGTGCCGAGCCCTTCAATGGTGGTGACCTTCGCGCCTTCGTGCATCACGGCCAGGGTCAGGCAGGAATTGATCCGCCGGCCGTCGACGATCACTGTGCAGGCACCGCACTGGCCGTGGTCGCAACCCTTCTTGGTGCCAGTGAGCTGCAGGTGTTCGCGCAACAGGTCGAGCAGGGTGGTGCGGGCGTCGAGTTCCATCACCTGCTGTGTCCCGTTGACCCAGATCGACACTTTGCTCTTGACCGGCAGCGCGGCATTGGCGGCCGCTGCCTGTGCAGATATGAACGGTGGCAGGATCACGGCCGCTGCTGTCACCACGCCCACGATCAGCAGTTCTCGTCGGGAAATCGTCATCACGTCGAGCATCGTTGCGCTTCCTATGGTTGATTGGCGATAACAGCCCTCATCCATTGACTGACCCTGGTGCCAAGGGAAATGTTCATGCGGATTTCGGCTATAGACTCATGTGTGTGGCTCATGAATCGATCAAGGCAGGCTCCGGCGCGGTATGATAGGCAGCCGCGCCCATTCTCCGGAGTCAGCCCCCGCAATGCCCCAGATCACCCACTACAAAACCCCGTGCCCGGAGTCGGTCAACAGTCAGATCCTGCAGCTGGTGGTCGACAACCTGACCGACATCAGCATGGTCGCCATCGCGCCGAGCAACCTGTTGTACAACATCTACCAGTACGCGATCGGCTACGAGGTGCACCTGTATCTGGAGGCTTTGAACGGGGCGAAAGGGATGGCGGTGGAGTTGATCGTTGCCACCGATCTGGACGATCCGGACAAGGTCGTCGGTTTCCTGCTGTACCTGCCGGTCAAGGACGATCCCGACGCCTGCAGCGTGGCCTATATGGCCGTGGATGCCGGCCATCGGCGCCAAGGCATTGCGCGCCGGATGCTGCGCGAGATGGTCGGCCGCTACCCGCATGCCGAGCTGGCCTGCGCCGTGGCCAAGGTTCCATATTTCGAGTCGATGGGTTTTCAGGTGGTCGGTGCGCGCAGTACGCAAGTGCTGATGAACACCCGCGACCACGGCAGCGACGGTTTGAGGGCGCTGCTTGATGTGGCGCCGATCTACAGCTCGCTGGAGGTGCGGCAGATTCATACCTACCTGCTGCAAAAGCACGGCAAGCGCCCAATGCTCGATGCGGAAAAACAGCGTGACCGGCACCTGGACCAATTGACGCGCAAGGCCAGCGAGTTCGTCCGCGAACGGTTGGGATAACAGGTTCAACTGTAGGAGCGAGCTTGCTCGCGAAAAACCTGAGCACGCCGCGGGGTGTCAGGCTTCCAGCGTTATCGTTAACGATCATCGCGAGCAAGCTCGCTCCTACAGGGGGCTGCGTGATGCTCAGGGCAGCTTCACATTCATGGTGATCCGTGCCGTGAACACCTTCTTGCCTTCCACATCGTGAATGTCCACCAGCACGATCTTGTCGCCTTCGCTGGTCCAGTCCACCGCCTCGCCGTCAGCCACCGCCGTCACATCGCTTTTGGCCTTGGCCAGGTATTCGACCGTCATGCCCTTGGGAATCCAGCGCGCACCCGCCGGGATTGACACGTCGGTCATCATCCCTGCCGCCAGTTCGGCCGCATTGCACATCGCGATCGCGTGCACGGTGCCCAGGTGGTTGGTGATTTCCTTGACGAATGGCACCTGCACGATGGCCGAACCTTTGCGCAAATCGGTAACCAGCGGATTGATGGTGCTGAAGTACGGCGCCACCTGGCAGGCCATCTGGCTGAAGGCTTGCGGGCCGGCACTGTTGAACAGGCTGAGGAACTGACTCATGGGGTTGAAGCCTCACTGCGGGGTTGATTAACGGAATGATGTTCCGTTACAGAATAATGTTCTGTGACGGAACAGTATTCTGTCGACGGGAAATCTGTCAACCTAGCGCCAGCCTCAACCGTTGATTTTTTTGGACCGCATCCCGCATGGAAACTGCCGATTTACTCGAACGCTGCTACCCCGGCCGCCGCGCCGAACTCAAGCGCGACATCTTCAGAAAGGCCCTCCAACTGTTCAACGAGCAGGGCATCGAGGCCACTACCATCGAGATGATCCGGGCCGAATGCGATACCAGCGTCGGCGCGATCTACCACCACTTCGGCAATAAAGAAGGCCTGGTGGCGGCGCTGTTTTTCACCGCGCTGGACGATCAAGCCAAGCTGCGAGATAGCTACCTGGCCCACGCCCAAACCACCCAGGCGGGTGTGCACGCGTTGGTGCACAGCTACGTCGACTGGGTCGATAACCAGCCGGAATGGGCGCGTTTCCAGTATCACGCGCGATTTGCCGTCACCAAGGGACCGTTCAAGGACGAACTGGTCGCGCGCAACAAGGCGCGCAACAAGCTGCTGTTCGAGTGGCTGGGGGCTTCGGCGCGGGTCGACGTGTTGCGCGGTTATCCGCCGGAGTTACTGCCGTCATTGATCATCGGCCAGGCCGAGAGCTACTGCCGCGCCTGGTTGTCGGGCCGGGCCAAAGGCAGTCCGAAGGCGTACCGCGATCTGTTGGCGGACTCGGCGTGGCGTTCGATTGCCACCCAGGATCACTGACGCCCCCCTGTAGGAGCGAGCTTGCTCGCGAAAAACTCGAGCACGCCGCGGGGCATCAGACTCATAGCGTTATCGTTAACGACCATCGCGAGCAGGCTCGCTCCCACAGAGGATTTGCGGTGGGATTTTGAATGCACAAAGCCCGGCCAAATGCCGGGCTTTTTCATGTCGTTTTTTCGCGCAGTTAAAAAAGAGCCTCAAAGCTCTTTGATGGGGAGAAGTGGAGCCATTGAGGCTCAAGATGCGCATGAAGCAGGCGGTGAGCTTGATAGGGGTTCAGTGCACTCACCACCTACGCAACGGCTTGGACAAGCAAGCGGCTGCGCAACTCCATCGTAGGAAGATGGGGGTTGCGCCTCAAGTACCGCTAGTCGAATCCCCCCACAACTGTCAGCTTCGGCGATTGCGCTCCCCCGGCCAACCGGCCTGATTCAGGGCCTTGAGCAGGGTTTCAGCATCCAGCCCCGGCACCGCGTGGCCGTTACCTTCGGTCGTTTCGGCGGCGAGCAGGGCGTTGATGATGGCTTCTTCAACGGCTTCGGTGGCCGCCAGGAACAATTCGCTGATGTGATCGTTGTTGACCATGCTCAGGTTGTCGCAGGTCGGCGCTTTTTTGCTCTCGTACGCCGCCGGTGGTACGTGCTGATTGCCGGTGGCGAACGCGATGAAGATGTCACCGCTGTGGTCTTCATTGCCGCCGCCGGTACGGGCCAGGCCGAGGCTGGCGCGCTGGGCCAGGCGCGTGCATTGGTGCGGCAGCAACGGTGCATCGGTGGCCAGGCAGACCACGATCGAGCCCATGCCCGGATGCGGCAGCGACGCCTTGAGAAACGGTGAGTCGACCTGCTCCATGTAGCGCCCGACCGGGTAGCCATCGACGCGCAACTCATTGCGGATACCATGATTGGCCTGCACGATCGCGCCCACCGTCCAGCCGCCCTGGGCACTGCTCATGCGTCGCGAAGCGGTGCCGATGCCGCCCTTGAACTCATGGCAGATCATACCGCTGCCACCGCCGACATTGCCTTCGGCTACCGGTCCGCCCACTGCCGTGCGCAGTGCTTCGGCCACATGCTCGACCTTGACGTGAAAGCCGTTGATGTCATTGAGCAAGCCATCGAAAGTCTCCAGCACCACAGGCATGTTCCAGTAAAGCCGCCCGTCGTCCGGTTGCTGCTCACGGTCGAGCACGATCAAGGCATCGCGCACCACGCCCAGGCTGTGGGTGTTGGTGAAGGCGATCGGGCTGGTCAACAGGCCCGCCTCGCGAATCCACTCCAGGCCCGTGGCGTCACCATTGCCGTTGAGCACATGGACACCAGCGAAGCACGGCTGCTGGCTGGTGGAACCGGCACGGGGTTCGATCACGGTGACGCCGGTGACGATGTCGCGACCCTTGGCGCTGCGACCTCGGACATTGCTGTGGCCGACGCGCACGCCGGGTACATCGGTGATGGCGTTGAGGGGGCCGGGTTGCAGTTGGCCGAACTGGATGTTGAGGTCGCGGGCACGTGGTTTCATCGGTTTTCTCATCTTCAAATTCATGGAGGAAAAAAGTGGACGCAGACCCTGTGGGAGCGGGCTTGCTCGCGAAGGCGGCGTGTCAGTCGACATCTTCTTTGCCTGATGCACCGCCTTCGCGAGCAAGCCCGCTCCCACAAGGGGAATGCGGTGGGCCTACTGGCCGTTCTTGACCTTGCTCCAGATCCGCGTACGCACCCGTTCGGTCGCCGGCGGCAAGGGCTGCAGGGTGAACAAGGTCGCCAGGGCCTCGGCCGACGGGTAAACCGCAGGATTGGTCCGTGTCGCCTCGGCTACCAAGGCTTTCGCGTTGCGGTTGCCGTTGGGGTAGTTGAGGTGATTGCTGACCGGGGCGATGACCTCGGCGCGCATCAGGTAGTCGATGAAGGCCAGGCCCTGTTCGGGGTGCGGGGCGTCCTTGAGCAATACCAGCGTGTCGAACCACACCGGCGCGCCTTCCTTGGGCAGGCTGTAGGCGATCTTCACGCCATTGCCGGCCTGCTCGGCGGTGGCCTTGGCTTCGAGCATCGCGCCGGACCAACCGACGGCGACGCAAATGTTGCCGTTGGACAGGTCACTGATGAACTTCGACGAATTGAAGTAAGCGATATGCGGGCGCAACTTCAGCAGCAGCGCTTCGGCCTTCCTGTAGTCCTCAGGGTTGGTGCTGTTCGGCGGCAGGCCCAGGTAATGCAGGGCGACTGGCAGCATTTCCGATGGCGAGTCGAGCATCGCCACGCCGCATTCGCCGAGCTTGGCCAGGTTCTCTTCCTTGAACACCAGGTCCCAGGAATCCACCGGCGCCTTGTCGCCCAGCGCAGCGCGCACTTTGTCGACGTTATAGCCGATTCCGTTGGTGCCCCACAGGTACGGCACGGCGTACTGGTTACCCGGATCGTTGTTGGCCAGTTTCGCCAGCAGATCGCTGTCCATGTTCTGAAAATCCGGCATCTGCGCGTGGGGCAAAGGGGCGAGGGCGCCCGCCTTGATCAGGGTCGGCAAACTGAAGTTGCTGGCCACCACCACGTCGTAGCCGCTGCGGCTGGTCAGCAGTTTGCCTTCGAGGACTTCGGCGCTGTCGAAGGTGTCGTAGACCGGCTGGATACCGGTGTCGCGCTTGAAGTCATGCAGGGTGGTCGGGCCGATGTAGTCATACCAGTTGTACACGTGCACGGTCGGGCTTTCGGCCGCCACCGCAGTCAGCGACACCGCCAGGCAGGCGCCAAGCCCCAGATTGAAATACGAGCGGTGACCACTCATGATGCGGCACTCCTGGCCTGCTGCAGGCCGGTGATAATCAGGAGTTTGCAGCGTATCGACCGGGGTGGTCGTTACCCATTCCCATCATGGGTTACTCGAAAGGGGTAGTGCGTGGACGCGTTGTTGAAAGAGTTGCCGCTGCACCAGGGGCTGGCGCGAATGTTTGCCGCGGTGGGCCAGGACGGATTCTGGCGCGCGCTGGTCGACACCCTGCGCCTGCTGGTGCCGCTGGATAACGCGCTGGTGGCAGTCATGCAGGCCGGTCGAGTACCCAGGTTGCTGATCGATTTCGACTCCCGCGACAGTGCCCACGAGCATGAGGAACTGGCTGACTACAGCGCCGGCATGTACCTGCTCGACCCGTTTTACCTGGCCGTCTGCGCCGGCATCGCCGATGGCTTGCACAGCCTCGATTCCGTGGCACCCGACCAGTTCCAGCAGAGCGAGTACTACCTGAGCTACTTCCGCACGGTGGTGGGTGGCGACGAATTGCAGTTCATGCTCAACCTCGACGGCGCCGTCCTCGGTCTGTCCCTGGGCCGCTCGACCCGCTTCACCCTGGAAGAACAGGGCCGCTTGCTGTGCGTGCGCGACTGGGTGCTGGCGGCGATGCGCCGGCACCTGCAATTGTTACCACCAGAAGGCCCCGCTGCCGAAGCGGTAGCCGGGGACCTGGCGAGCTTGCTCGACCGCTTCGATGCGCGCCTGACGATGCGCGAAATCGAAACCGCGCGCCTGATTCTCCAGGGCTTCTCCAGCAAGGCCATTGCCCAGCAGATGGGCATTTCCCCGGAAACGGTGAAAGTGCACCGGCGCAATCTCTATCACAAGCTCAATGTGAACGGGCACGGTGAGTTGTTTGCGTTGGTGCTTAATCCGCCAGGGTAAACACCAACGCCTTCAACCCGCACTCGACATCGGCGTCGGGAAACTCTGGCGGGTTGTCCAGGCGTTGCTCGAACCGCAGGCTCGGCGCTTCACGGGTCACACCGTCGATGAGGAAATCCGCACCAAAGGCGGGGTCGTTCATACAGGCCAGCACCGAGCCCTCGGGGCTGAGCAGTTCCGGCAGGCGACGCAGTACCCGCTGGTAGTCCTTGGTCAGCAGGAAGCTGCCTTTCTGGAACGACGGCGGGTCGATGATCACCAGGTCGTATGGGCCCTTGCCGATGACCTTGCCCCAGGACTTGAACAGGTCGTGGCCGAGAAAGGTCACCTTGCCCAGGTCATGCCCGTTGAGCCGGTGATTGTCGCGGCCTCGGCTCAGGGCCGGGCTCGACATGTCCAGGTTGACCACATGGGTCGCGCCGCCCTCGATGGCCGCCACCGAAAAACCGCAGGTGTAGGCGAACAGGTTCAGCACCCGTTTGCCTTGGGCGTTGGCCCGCACCCAGTCGCGGCCGTAGCGCATGTCGAGGAATAGCCCGGTGTTCTGTTTGCGCCCCAGGTCCACTCGATATTTCAGCCCGCCCTCGGTGATGGTCATTTCCTCGATGACGTCCCCGAGTAGCCATTCGGTGGTGCTTTGCAGCAGGTAGCGATGTTGCAGCAGCAGGGTGTGGGCGCCGGATTGCGTCCATGCCGCTGACTGCGTGAGCTCCAGCAACAGCGCTTTCAACGCCTCCAGCTGCGCCGTTTCCGGCTCCTTGAACAGCGCCACCAGCACCACGCCCTGCAACCAGTCGACGGTCACTTGCTCCAGCCCCGGCCAGCAGCGGCCACGCCCGTGGAACAGACGTCGGGTTTCGGCGGGGGCGGCTGCCAGGGCGGTCAGCAAATGTTCGCGGAGGGTGGCGAGGGCTTCAGGGTTCATCGGTCTGGGGTCGGCAATCTTTGGGGGGCGGCATTTAACCATAATTGCAAGCAAAACACCGGGCGGCGAGTTATCACGATTAATTTAACTTTACGTGAGGATTTGGCGATCTTGCGACTCCCATAATCGGCTCCAACGAACAACAACCGGGAGCCGGACATGTCGCAGCCAACTGCTTCACCCAAGGCCAGCCATCCACGCTGGCTGCGGCTCACCCACTGGCTCAACGCCCTGGCGGTGCTGGTGATGGTTACCAGCGGCTGGCGCATCTACAACGCCTCGCCGCTCTACGACTTCAGCTTTCCCACGTCGATCACCCTTGGCGGCTGGCTCGGCGGCGCCCTGCAGTGGCACTTCGCGGCGATGTGGTTCCTGGGCGTCAACGGTCTCATCTACCTGGCCTGCAACCTGTTCAGCGGGCGCCTGCAACGACGCTTTTTTCCGGTCTCGCCCAAAGGCGTACTGCATGACCTGTGGGCCGCGCTGCGCGGCAAGCTGGGGCATGCGGACCTGAGTCACTACAACCAGGTGCAGCGTGTGGCGTACCTGTTCGTGATGGTCGATATCACGCTGCTGGTGCTCTCCGGGCTGGTGCTGTGGAAGTCGGTGCAGTTCCCGCTGTTGCGTGAATTGCTGTGGGGCTACGAAGGCGCGCGGCGGGTGCATTTTTTCGCCATGGCGCTGTTGGTGGCCTTCGTTGCGGTGCATCTGCTGATGGTCGCGCTGGTGCCAAAAACACTGCTGGCCATGATTGTCGGTCGCAAGGAGCACGTATGAAAAAGCGCATTCAAGACGCCGGGCTGGACGAGTCATCCATTCTCATCGACGCCCGGAAAATCCTCGCCCCGCAGATCGAAGACCGCTCACGCCGCTCGTTCCTGCTGCGTGGCCTGACCCTCGGCGGCGTGGCCATGTTGTCCGGTTGCAACCTCACCGACAACGACAGCGTCGAGACCGCGTTGTCGTCCATGTCGCGCTTCAACGACCGGGTGCAAGGCTGGCTGTTCAACCCCAATGCCATGGCGCCGACCTATCCGGCGTCGATGATCACCCGGCCATTTCCTTTCAATGCCTTCTATGGCATCGACGAGGCGCCGACGGTGGAGGAGGAGAGTTATCGACTGGAAGTCACCGGCCTGGTCGCGGACAAGCGCAGTTGGCGCCTCGAAGAACTGCGCGCCATGGCACAGACCGAGCAGATCACCCGGCACATCTGCGTCGAAGGCTGGAGCGCGATCGGCCGTTGGGGTGGCGTGCGCTTCAGTGATTTCCTGAAAAGGGTCGGCGCCGACACTGATGCCAAGTACGTCGGCTTCAAGTGCGCCGACGACTACTACACCAGCATCGACATGGCCACCGCACTGCATGCGCAAACCCTGTTGACCCTGACCTACGACGGCGCCGTGCTGCCGCGCGAATACGGCTTCCCGATGAAGCTGCGCATGCCCACCAAGCTCGGCTACAAGAACCCCAAACACATCCAGGCGATCTTCGTCAGCAACACCTACAGCGGCGGCTACTGGGAAGACCAGGGCTACAACTGGTTTGGTGGCAGCTGACGAGAATCCGCCATTCCCCCTCGTCCACACACCCTGCATCAAGGAGTTTCATCATGAAGAAGTTGACCACCGTTGTTCTGTCCATGTGCCTGGCCGTCGGTGCTGCCAGTGTTTTTGCTGCTGACACCATGAGCAATGATTCGATGTCCAAGGACGCCATGTCGAAAGATGCGATGAAGAAGGACACGACGTCCAAGGATGCCATGAGCAAGGACGCCATGAAAAAAGACGCGATGTCCAAGGATGCCATGAGCAAGGACGCCATGAAGAAAGATGCCATGTCCAAGGACGCGATGAAAAAGGACGCCATGTCGCAGTAACTCGAATCCTGTCCTGGGGGGCACGCGGCTTGCCCCCCCATGACGATTGATAGCACAAAGCCTCGCAACCACCGATTTCATCGACCGCCTGTATCAAAAATGAATTTCCGCGGATACCGTTGCTCATACCTGTAGGTAGCGGATTTAGAGCCCGCGAAAACTTTAGTACGATCAGGGAGCAGCAGTCATGGGTCGAGTATCGACGGCGGGCGAACACCTTCCTGGCGGGTTGATTCTGGTGGTTGAAGACGACCCGCTGATCCTGGAATTTCTCTGTGAAATTCTTCAGGACGAAGGTTATGTAGTGCAGCCGCAATCCAGTGCGGATGCGGCGTCGGTGTACCTGCAGGGGCACGCTTCGGAAGTCGGGTTGTTGCTGACCGACATCACCATGCCGGGCACGCTCAACGGTGCCGATCTGGCCAACCTGTTCGGTGATCGCTGGCCGGACAAACCGATCATGATCATGTCCGGATTTGAAACCCCGGAAAGTTCAGGGGTTCGGCATGAAGTGTCGTTCATCAAGAAACCCTGGGCGCTCGGGCAATTGCTCGATTGCGTAGACGGTGCCCTGAAATCCCGCCGTACCTTATGATCGTGTACATTGCGCAAAATCCCGCTGATCCTTGAGATAGGAAGGACCCTTTGCCTGTTCCCGATACCATTTTCAATGTCCCGTACCGTGCCTTCCTGTTCGACATGGATGGCACCATCCTCACCTCGATAGCCGCAGCCGAGCGAGTCTGGGCCAGGTGGGCCGTTCGCCACGGCGTCGATGTAGAGACCTTCCTGCCCACCATCCACGGTGCCCGCGCCATCGATACCATTAATCGCCTGGCCTTGCCTGGCGTCGATGCCGAGGCAGAAGCCGCGTGGATCACCCGTGCTGAAATCGAGGATGTCGACGGCGTTGAAGAGGTGGCTGGCGCGGCGGGTTTTCTGCGGTCGTTGCCGGCTCATCAATGGGCCATCGTCACCTCGGCACCGAGGGCGCTGGCGTTGCGGCGGATGGCCGCCGCGGGTATTCCCGAACCGGCTGTGATGGTCACTGCCGAAGATGTCAGCGCCGGCAAGCCCGACCCGGCGGGTTATCGATTGGCTGCGCAACGGCTGGGTGTCGAGATCAGGGATTGCCTGGTGTTCGAGGATGCGACGGTAGGCATCCTGGCGGCCGAGGCGGCGGGGGCGGATTTGTTGATCGTCACGTCGACGCATGAGCAGCCGATTGTGACGGCGCATGCGACGTTGGGGAGTTATGACACGGTTGTTGCCCGCTTGGATGTGGACAGTTTCATCAGGCTGCAGAAAATCTGAATGTGGGAGCGGGCTTGCTCGCGAAAGCGGTGTATCAGTCGACATTTCTGTTGTATGACACGCCGCCTTCGGGAGCAAGCCCGCTCCCACAGTGGGGTTGTGTATGGCTCAATAAATTTTGGGGATCAATCGCCAGCTGCGGGCGCAATAAGCTTCGTATTCATCGCCAAACTGTGTCCGTAGCAGCGCCTCTTCCGAATGTATCCGCGCAATCAACGGAATCACCGTCAACGCCGCCAGCAACAACCCCACCCCCGAGCGAAACGCCAGCGCCCAACCTACGGCAATCACCAGCATCCCCAGATAACTGGGGTTACGCAGGCTGCGATAGATCCCATCGGTCACCAGGCGATGGCCCGGCTGGATCGCCACCAGTCCACTGAAGCGTTTGCCCAGCACGAACACCGGCCACAGCCGCAGGGCGCCGCCGATGATGAACAGCAACGCGCCCAGCCAACGCACGCCCTCACCACCAAAGGTCCAGAAGTCGATCCGGTCGGTGTACGCGGGCAAGAAGCCACTCAACAGTCCGATCACCCCGAACGCCGGCAGCACCCAGCGATTGGCCCGGTCCTCGCGTTCGCCGGAACTCAGGTTGACTTCGGTAAACAGCGAAGCGATGACCATGGCCAGGGTTGCCAGCGCCACCACCACCAAGGCGGCATGGGAGAAAAATGCGGCAAAGCCGCCCAGCCCCCAAATCGCCAGCCAGAAGTAGGCGAGGGTGGAGACGATGGCGAAAAACGCCAGTTTGGCCGAGATTTTCATGATGTCTCCACAGGTGAACACACCCCGTCATTGTACCTCTGACCGTGCATTGCGCCTGATCACTTGGGGCGGCTGGCCGAACGCTCGAAGGAAGGCTTCGCGCATGCGCCGAGGATCAAGAAAACCGGTTTCCAGGGCGATCTGGTCCAGCGTCAGGCGCCCGCGTTCGAGCAGCTGCCGTGCCGCTTCCAGGCGCAGGTTCTCGATGGCTTTGGCCGGCGACTGACCGGTTTCGGCGCGGAACGCACGGCTGAACTGGCGCGGGCTCAGCCGCGCCTCTTGCGCCAGTTGTTCCACCGATAACGTCTGGGCCAGGTGTTCCCTGGCGTAGGTGAGGACAGTCTGGATACGGTCGGATTTCGGTGCCAGTTCCAGCAGCGCCGAGTGTTGCGACTGGCCGCCGGCACGGCGGTGGTACATCACCAGTTTCTGCGCCACGGCACGCGCGAGTTCGCCGCCGTGATCCTTTTCCACCATGGCCAGCGCCAGGTCGATACCGGCGGTCATGCCGGCGGAGGTCCAGATCGAGCCGTCGATCACGTAGATGCGGTCGGGTTCAACCTTGATCGATGGAAAGCGTTCCTGCAGTTGTCGCGCATAGGCCCAGTGCGTGGTTGCCCGGCGGCCCTCGAGCAGTCCGGCCTGGGCCATGACAAAGGCGCCGGAGCAAATCGACGCGGTGCGGCGCGCGGTCCTGGCGCTGGCTCGCACGTAGTCGAGCACGCCCTCGGGCGCCTGTTCGAGGATGGTGTCGCCGCCCACCACGATCACCGTGTCGAACAGCCGTTCACCGAACGCTTCGGTGCCGACGTTCAGGCCACCGGAAGCGCGCAAGGTGCGCCCGTCTTCGGACAGTACACGCACGTCATACAGGGCTTCGCCGGCGCTGAAGTTGGCGTACTCGAACACCGGCATGGCCGCCAGCGCCATGGACTGGAAACCCTCGAAAACCACGAACGCCACGCTGATCATCGCCAGGTCCTCAAAACGCTGATGGCAGAAAAACGTAGGTTAAACGTCATTTGAGACGAGCGCGAGACCATTTATAACTGCGCTCACCGGGCGATTGTCTCGCCTCATTGTGAAGGAAATTGCACATGGCTCTCTCTTCCAAAGGTACCGCGTTGATCACTGGCGCTTCTTCCGGCATTGGCGCGGTGTATGCCGGCCGTCTCGCCCGGCAGGGTTACGACCTGATCCTGGTCGCTCGCAGCCAGGCAAAACTCAACGCCTTGGCCACTCGCCTGAGCGACCAGACGGGCCGCACCGTGGAGGTGGTCGCCGCGGATCTGAAAGACAAGGCTGACTTGTCGCGGGTCGAACAGATCCTGCGCAGCGACGCGAGCATCACCCTGTTGGTCAACAACGCCGGGGTCGGCGCGGTCATGCCGTTGCTCGGCAGCCCGGTGGATGACATGGAAGACATGATCAACCTCAACATCACCGCGCTGACACGCCTGGCTTATGCGGTGGTGCCAGGCTTCGTCGCACGCGGTGCCGGAACCGTGATCAACATTTCCTCGATCGTCGCCATCGCCCCGGAAATCCTCAACGGCGTGTACGGCGGGACCAAGGCGTTTGTCCTCGGCCTGAGCCAATCGATGCACCGGGAACTGGCCGATAAGGGCATTCGCATCCAGGCCGTGCTACCGGGCGCGACCGCCACCGACTTCTGGAGCGAGGCCGGAAACCCGGTAGAGAACCTGCCACAGGAGATCGTGATGTCCGCTGAAGACATGGTCGATGCGGCGCTGGTGGGGCTGGAGAGGGGGGAAGTGGTGACTATTCCAGGCTTGCATGATGGTGAGCAGTGGGATCGTTATGAAGCCCAGCGCCAGGTGCTGTCCGGGTTGTTTGGCAACTCTACGTCGGCACCGCGTTATCGTTGATTGAAAGATCGCAGCCTCGCTTCGCGAGACATCTCCTACAGGCGAAGCGAGGCTGCGATCTTTAAATCTCGGTTATTGGCCTTCCTGGACAAGAATGGCGCGAGCCAGTTCTTCGTCGCTGGCGCTGTTGAGGTCGGGATGTTCCTGGCGCACCCGCTGCATGACCTGCTCCAGGTAAACACCGCGAATCGCGCCACCACTGGCCACGAAGCTGGAGGCGTCATCCCGGGCGGGAATCATCAGTTTGTCATCCTTGAACGTCGAATACAGCGAGGCGGAAACCCCCGCTGAGGTGGCGACATCTTTCGCGTCGACATCGGCCATCGCGGAGCCCACGGGTAAGCACAGCAAAAGGGAAGAAATGATAATCAGACGGCGCATGACGTAGTCCTCTGAAGGCGTGATGCAAAAAGGAAGTACCTCACCCTTAGGATGCACAACTGTCGACAGGAGTTCCCTTGTCGATGCTTGAACCGGCGATTCAGCGGGAAAACCGGTTGCGATAATCCCTCGGCGAAACCCCCAGGTTGCGCTGGAAGGTCAGGCGCATGCGCTCCTCGTCACCGAAGCCACACAACCGGGAAATTTGATCGATGTTGCGCCCGGAATCTTCCAGCAGACGCCGGGCGGCTTCCACGCGCAGCACTTCAACGGCCTTGGCCGGGGTGCGGCCGGTCTTGAGTTTGTAGACCCGGGCAAAGTTGCGCGGGCTCATCTGCACCTGTTGGGCGAGTGTCTCGACGGTGAGGTTGGCACCGGACAGGTTCTGCGTGATCCACAGGTGCAGGTCATCGAAGGCCGCGCCTTCGCTGGTTTGCGCTTGCAGCAACTGGCTGTACTGCGCCTGGCCACCGGGGCGCTTGAGGAACACCACCATTTCCCGAGCCGTGAGCAGCGCCAGTTCCCGTCCGCAATCTTCCTCGACCAACGCCAGTGCCAGGTCGATGCCGGCGCTGACCCCGGCGGAAGTCCAGACCGAACCCTGCTGGACAAAGATCGCATCGTGGTCGACTTCGATGGACGGATGGCGCTCCTTGAGCATGCCGCACATTGCCCAATGGGTGGCGGCGCGCCGACCTTCGAGCAATCCGGCCTCGGCGAGCAGGAAGGTGCCGCTGCACACCGAAGCGGTGCGCCGCGCATTACTCGATGCCTGTTTGAGCCAGTCGACCAGGCTCAGGGAGTTGTTCATCGCCAGGATAATGGCCGGGGCACCGGGAACGATCAGTGTGTCGATCGATTGGTCGTCGAAGGCGCTCAATGGCAGAGTGTCGACGGCCAGGCCCTCGGCAGTCTGGATCAGGCCCCCGGTCAGGCTGGCGGTCTGCAGCTTGTAACCTGGCAGGTTGCTGCTGTTGAGGTAGCGCGAGGCCGCCCAGAACACGGTTTGCGCGCCGGTCAAATCCAGCAGGCCCATTTCGGGGTAGGCGAGGAATACGATCAAGCGCGGTTGCTCAGACGGAGACTGGGAGGTGACGGAAGTGCTGGCGATATCGTTCATGGGCTTGTGCATTGACTCGTTGGAATAATAATAATTCGCAAACGGTATAAGCGTTATCGCAGCTGGTCGGCTGTCCGCAATTCAGGGTTTTATGTCATTAGTCGGGGGAAACTTCAAGTTCACCCACTCGTGAAAATCCGGAACAATTGCATTGTCATTACCTGTCTGTTTTCGCACAAAAAGCCAGCGTACCCTTGACGATTCGCTATTGAATCGAGCACACACAGACATGGTTCCTTCCCTTGGCAGCATCGCTTCACGCTTGCGCCTCAAACAACTGCGCCTGTTGATCGCGCTGGATGACCGCGGCTCCCTGCACAAGGCCGCCGAGCAGATTTCGATTTCCCAGTCCGGCGCCACCAAGGCCCTGCAGGAGGTTGAGTCGCTGCTCGGCATGCCGCTGTTCGAACGCCAGCCCAAGGGCCTGGTGGCCAATGAGATGGGGCGATGCATGATTCGTTATGCGCGGCTGATCTACAGCGACGTGGAGCACCTGCGCGAGGAAATGGTCAGCATCATGCGCGGCCAGGGCGGGCGTTTGTCGGTGGGGGTGATCATGGGCGCGGTGCCGTTGCTGACCCGGGCATTGACCGAGTTGCGCCTCAAGCAACCGGAGTTGTCGGTGGAACTGGTGGAAAACACCAGCGCCACCTTGCTTGGGCTGCTGGATCAGGGGCGCCTGGACCTGGCCATCTGTCGAACCAGCGTCGGCCAGCGTTCGGACGCCTATGACTGCATCGAACTGAGCGAAGAGCCCTTGGCCGTGGTTGCCAGCAAGGATCATCCGCTGGCCAGCGCCGAGTCGTTGCAGCTGTCACAGTTGAGCGACTATCGCTGGGTGGTCTACCCCAAGGACATGCCGATGCGCCAGGCCCTGGAGCGGGAGCTTAACGAGGCAGGGCTGCAGATCCCGCGTTATCCGCTGGAAACCTCGTCGACCTTCGGCACCATTCTGCTGGTGCAACAGGACCCGACATTGCTGGCGGTGATCCCGGGGGAAGTGGCGGAGTTCTGCGAAAAATTCGATTTGCTGGTGAAGCTGCCGGTGTCCTTGCGTGCGCTGATCGAGCCTTACGGCGTGATCAGCCGGGCCGGCGCCAATCTGTCACCAGCGGCGACTCTGCTGATCAACGAGTTGCAACGGGACCCATGTCCTGAACGGAACCTGTAGGAGCTGGCTTGCCAGCGAAAGCGGATTGTCAGCCAACACTTGTGTCGACTGGCACGCCCTCTTCGCTGGCAAGCCAGCTCCTACAGGTTTTCGTTTTGCCTGTCAGGTCGGGGCAGGGGTTATTTGATGGGCGAAAACTGCGCCGGCATCAGCAGCTTCGATTCCATTTTTTCCAGCATCGGGAAGGCGATCGGCACGAAGCCTTCGAGCCAGTCCGGGTCCTGGTACAGCGCGGCGCGTTTGTTGATTCGCTCGTCCAGGCTCTCGTAGGCCCAGATGTGAATCACCTGGTTGAGCTCGCCGATTTCCGTGTACCACCAGCCCACCAGAGTGGCGTAGCGGGAGATTACCGGCAGGCCGTTTTCCTCGAAGTGCTTGAGGTAGGTCTGCATCGTGCCGATCTTCAGGGTGTAGGTTCGCATCTCGTAGAACATGGGGTTTGTCTCTCAGGAGTGAATGCCATGGAAGGCGTTGCCGATGATTCGCTCGACGTCGGCTGCAGTGGTCAGGCGCGGGTTGACCAGCACATTGGCGCTGCGCATCGAGTCGCTGACCATTTGCGCCATGTACTCCAGGTCCACGCCCAGGTCCTTGATGTTGTCGGGAATGCCGATGGCCTTGTTCAGTGCCATCACGTGCTCCACCACCTTGTGCCCGGCACCGGCAGGGCTCAGGCCGCTGACGTCTTCACCCATGGCGATGGCGATATCGCGGAACAGCTCCGGGCAGGCCGGCAGGTTGTACTCGATGACATAGGGCAACAGCGTGGCGTTGGCGATGCCGTGGGGGATGTTGAACACGCCGCCGAAGGTGTGGGAAATCGCATGCACGTTGCCCAGTTTCGATTGGGCGAACGCGACCCCGGCGAGGAACGAAGCGAGCAGCATCTGCTCCCGGGCGTGCAGGTCTACGCCAGCGAAAAACGCCTTGGGCAGGTGCGTGCAAATCATCTTGATCGCCTGCAGGGCCAAGGCCTGGCTGATCGGGTTGGCCTGCTTCGAGACGTAGGATTCGATGGCGTGGGTCAGGGCGTCCATGCCGGTGGCGGCGGTGATCGACGGCGGTAATTTGAGGGTCAGTTCAGCATCGAGAATGGCCAGTTTTGGAAACAAGGCCGGGCTGATGATCACCGTCTTGAACAGGGTCTTGGTGTTGGTGAACACCGTGGACGCCGTGCACTCACTGCCGGTGCCCGAGGTGGTCGGAATGGCAAAGATCGGCAACGGCGGGTGCAGCAGTTTGTCGTAGCCCTCGTAGTCGAGGATGTTGCCAGGGTTGGTGGCCATGGCCGCGACACCCTTTGCAGTGTCGATGCTGCTGCCGCCGCCGACGCCGATCACCGAGTCGCAATCGTGCTGCTTCAGGAAAGCGACGGCGCGTTCCAGCACATCCGTGGTGGGGTTGGGTTCGACGCCGGCAAACACTTCGTAGCCAATGTCACTTTCGGCCAGCGAGGCAAAAAAACTGTCCATGACCCCCGAGGCCATCAGCCCTTGGTCGGTGACCACCAGCAGCTTGTTGCGAACATGGGGCTTGAGCAAGGCGCCGGCCTGACGCACCAGGCCGTTGCCGCTTTTAAGGGTCGTGGGGAAATGGAACTGGAACGGGTTCATGGGGCTCTCCGGTTTCTTGTTGGTTGCGCAACAGTAATGAGCGCTGCTGGCTGTCGATAATGAAAAGGCCTGATACACCGATCACGCTTTGTCATCCCCCGAGTGACGGTTGCGCGGTGGTAACGTGGGCGCTTTGAACAGTCAGGAGCATGGACATGGATTTGGGTATTTCGGGGCGCTGGGCGATTGTCTGCGCCGCCAGCAAGGGCTTGGGCCTGGCCTGTGCGCGGGCCTTGGCGAAGGAGGGCGTCAACCTGGTGATCAACGCCCGTGGCAACGACACCTTGCAGGCCGCCGCCAATGAGTTGCGCGGCCTGGCGCCGAACATCGAAGTGCGCACCGTGGTCGGGGACATCAGCACACCTGCGGTGCGCGCGCAGGTGCTGGCGGCGTGTCCGCAGGTGGATATCCTGGTCAACAACGCCGGCGGGCCGCCTCCGGGCGACTTTCGCGACTGGCAGCGCGAAGACTGGCTCAAGGCGCTGGACGCCAACATGCTCACGCCCATCGAGCTGATCAAGGCTTGTGTCGATGGCATGGCCGAGCGTGGTTTCGGGCGCATCGTCAACATCACCTCCGGCGCGGTGAAGGCGCCGATCGATGTACTCGGGCTGTCCAATGGCGCCCGCAGCGGCCTGACCGGGTTCATCGCCGGGCTGGCGCGTCAGGCGCGACTGGCGGGCAACAACGTCACGGTCAACAACCTGCTACCGGGGCCGTTCGAGACCGAACGCTTGCACAAGACCCTGAATGCCGCCGCCGAGGCCAATGGCAGCAGCGTCGAAAGCATTGCCGAACAGCGGCGCAAAAACGTCCCGGCCCAGCGCTTCGGCCAGCCGGATGAATTCGGGGCTTATTGCGCGTTCATTTGCGGCGCGCAATCGGGATTCCTGACCGGGCAAAACCTGTTGCTGGACGGCGGCAGTTACCCCGGTACGTTCTGATCGGCGGGGGATGACCGTGGGTGATCCCCCAATCAGATCCCATCATTATTCAGCACTCGGGGGCGTGATTAGAGTGGGGCCGCTTGCCTCATGCCGGTCAGCCAAGACGCAAAAAACTGTGGGAGCCAGCCTGCTGGCGATAGCGGTGGGTCAGTCACATAAATGTTGGATGTGCTGCCGCCATCGCCAGCAGGCTGGCTCCCACAGGAGAATGCGGTATGCAGAACCTTGAATGACAGGCATCGGGCAGCTCGTCTCCACAACAATAAGAGCGCCCCACATGAACAATCCGAGTGCCGAAAGCCTGGCGTTGCCAGCCGCGTCCGCAACCGAACGCGCCACCAACGTGCGTTGGCGGATATTCCTCATCATGCTGTTGCTGACCGCGATCAACTACATCGACCGCGCCTCGCTGTCGGTGGCCTTGCCGCTGATTTCCAGCGAGTTCCAGATTCCGCCGGCCCTCGAAGGCCTGATGCTCAGCGCGTTTTTCTGGTCCTACGCATTGATGCAGATTCCCGGCGGCATGCTGCTGGACCGCTTCCACACCCGCCGCGTCATCGTCGTCGCGACCGTCGCCTGGGGCGCGTTCCAGGCGCTGGCCGCCGGGGCGCACAACTGGATCACCCTGCTGATCACGCGCATGGGCTTGGGCGTCGCTGAGTCGCCGATCATGCCCGCCGGCGCCAAGCTCAACGGCGCCTGGCTGACCCCCAATGAACGCGGACGCGGCGCGGTGCTGGTCGATGGCGGTGCGCCGCTGGGCAGTGCCTTCGGTGCGATCATCATTGCCGGGCTGATCGGCTGGTTCGACTCCTGGCGCATCGCCTTCGTGATCGCCGGGGTCGGCACCATGCTCGCCGGCGTGCTGGCCTGGAAATACATCCGCAACCACCCCAGCGAACACCCCGGCGTCAATGCCGCTGAACTCGCGCACATCACCGCAGGCAACGCCACGCTCAGCCAGCCCGGCGCCGTCACCAGCATCCCGTTCAAGGAACTGCTCAAGGACCGTTCGGTGCTGGCGATGTTCGCCGGTTACTGCTGCATCCTCAGTGTGTTCTACGGCCTGCTGACCTGGATGCCGAGCTACCTGCACCAGACCCACGGCCTGAACATTTCCGGCATGGGCGGGGCGACCTTCCTGATTTTCATGTGCGGTTTCATCGGCGAACTGGTCGGCGGCTACCTGGGGGACAAATGGAAATCCAGCGGCGCCTCGCCCAACCTGGTGATGCGCAGCATGTTCAGCGGTTCGGCGCTGGTCGCGGCGCTGTGCATGCTGGCCACGGCCTATACCGCCCAGGCGAGCCAGGCGATTGGCCTGCTGTGCGTGGCGATGTTTTTCATTCGCTGGTGCGGCATGTACTGGTGCATTCCGTCGATCCTCGGCGGCACCTCGAAAACCGGTGTACTGGCCGGCACCATGAATTTCTGCGGGAACATGGCCGGGGTGATCGTGCCGATCCTGATCGGCCTGATCGTGCAGTTCACCGGCTCGTATTTCCTGGTGCTGATCTTCTTCGTGGTCATGGCCATGCTGCTGGCGATATTCTCCAGCCTGATCGATTACCGGGAGCGAGGGCTGGTTTGACTGTAGGAGCTCGCTCCTACAGGGGAGGGGAGACCGATGATCAGCGGCTGCGCCACAGCCCGCGGATAGCGCTATCCTTGGAAGATGTGCTCTTCGCCATCGGAGAAGTCTGATGATCAACGTACGCACTGCCCGCATGCTTGCCGATTACAAGCAATGGGCCAACCAGCGCCTGTTCGAGAACCTGGCGTTGCTGCCGCCGGGGGAAGTCGAAAAAGAACGTGCCGGGGTCTTCAAGAACATCATCGGCACGCTCAATCACATCTACGTGGTGGACCGCATCTGGCAGGCTCACCTCGAAGGCCGAGGGCACGGCTTCAAGACCTCCCATGACCTGGTGCACCCTGAACTGGCGGTGTTGCGTCTGGCGCAACAGGACGCAGATCGCTGGTACTGCAACTGGAGCACGAGGCAGACCGATGCTTCGCTGGACAAACCCGTCAGGTTCACTTTCGTTTCCGGCGAAAGCGGCACCATGAGTGCCGGCGCGATGCTGATGCACGTGGTCAACCACGCCAGCTATCACCGGGGCTGGGTGATCCAGATGTACTTCGAGATCCCGGCCATGCCGCCGATGACGGACTTGCCGGTCTACCTGCGCGAGACCGACCCGCACTTCAACTCGCTCAATGCCCCGGCAGTGGCGCCGACATGTGCTCCACTATTCGCGAGCGCAACCAACGTTCTGCCGGATCGTTATCGTTGACGCCGTTCCAGACCATGGACAGTTCGGACAGGTTGATCTCAAACGGCGGGTCGTCGGCGCGCAGCTGATTGCTGCCATCGATCAGCGCACAGGCGGCGTAATCGGGCACCGAGGCCAGCATGTCGGTGCCTGCCAGCAAGGCGCGCAGGCCCGAGAACTGCGGCACCGCCAACACCACCCGGCGCGAGCGGCCGATGCGCGCCAGGTCATTGTCGATGGCGCCGCTCAAGTCCCCGGAAAACGACACCAGCGCGTGGGGACGCTCGCAGAATTCATCCAGGGTGAGGGGCCCGGGCCGGTCATCGCCGCGCAGCACCTTGACACTCAGATCCCGCAGCTTCTTGCGCTTGGCGTTGGCCGGCAACTCCGTGGTGTAGCTGATGCCGACGGAAATCTCGCCGCTGCCGAGCATCGACGACATCAACAGGTAATTGACCCGGCGCACCACCACCACGACGTTCTGCGCTTCCTCGCGAATCTGCTTGAGCAGCGGCGGAAACAGGCCGAACTCGGCATCGTCGGACAGGCCGATGCGAAACACATCGCGGCTGATCGACGGATCGAAATCCTTGGCCCGGCTGACCGCCCCGGAAATGGTGTCCATCGCCGGCTGCAGCTCCTTGAGAATCACCAGGGCCCGCGGGGTCGGCTCCAGCACCCGCCCGTTGCGCACCAGCAACGGATCGTCGAACAGATCCCGCAACCGCGCCAGCGCCGCACTGACGGCGGGCTGGCCGAGGAACAGCTTCTCCCCGGCGCGGGTCAGGTTCTTCTCGAACATCAGGGTTTCGAAAATCACCAACAGGTTCATGTCCACGCGGCGCAGGTCGTTGCGGTTCATGGTGGGGGCTCGCTGGGTTTGGAGTCTTTTCAGTAAAGCACCAAACCCTCAGGAAAGACGCGCAACCTGTGGGAGCGGGCTTGCTCGCGAAGAGGGAGTGTCAGTCGACATTTATGTGTCTGACACACCGCATTCGCGAGCAAGCCCGCTCCCACATTTTGTCATGTGCTGGATTCTGAATCCGTCAGCACCTTCCTGAACGTCTCCACCAAGGGCCGCAGATTGATCCGGTGCCACGCCGCCCACAGCGGCCTGGTGAGGGCAATCCACGGCACTTCCCGCAGCACCACGCCCGGCGGTGCGTTGCGGCTCAAGCCTTTCTGAATCATCGCGATGCCCAGTCCCGAGGCCACCAGGGCCATGGCGGTGAAGGGGCCGGTGGCTTCCATGCGGATATCCGGGGTGAAGCCGGCGCGGATGCAGGCGCTGACGAAGTTTTCGCGGCTGCTGACATTCTGGTGGTGCTGCACGCCGATCCATTCCTGGTGGGCGAGATCGTCCGGGGTCAGCACGGCCTGCTGCGCCAGCGGATGGTCCTCGGGCAGGGCCAGCAGCATCGGATCGTCCAGCACCTGGAAGCCCAGCAGGTCGGGGTCGTCGTCTGTCGGCGGTTCGCTGACCAGGGCGATATCCAGACTACGCTGACGCAGGCCTTCGAGTTGTTCGGCGGAACTCTGGTTGTACAGCGCGACGTGCACGTTCGGCCGATCGACCCGCAGCACGCGCAAGGCATTGGGCAGGACGCCGGCGTGCATGGCGTTTTCGATGTAGCCGATGCACAGGCCGCCTTCTTCGCCGCGGCCCAGGCGTTTACCCAGGGATTCCAGGCGGTTTGCGTGGGTGAGCAGGGCACGGGTTTCGGCGAGGAAGGTCTGGCCGTCGCGGGTCAGGCGAATGCGTTGCTGGCTGCGCTCGAACAGGGTCAGGCCCAGGCGCTCTTCGAGCTGGGCGATCTGCCGGCTCAGGGGCGATTGGGAAATGTGCAGGCGTTCGGCGGCGCGACCGACGTGTTCTTCCTCGGCGACGGCGACGAAGTAGCGCAATTGGCGGATGTCGATCATGTAAGACCTATAGGGACTCAAGTGCTGCACATTATGTCTTGGACGGTCCGAAGACGGCAATCTAGGATTGGCTCATCGGTCATTTGAACTGACCACTGACACCAAGAGGATTCACGTATGAGCTTGAAAGACAAACTGCCCGGCGCCCTGGGTTTCGGCACCGCGCCATTGGGCAACATGTTCCGCGCCATTCCCGAGGAAGAAGCGCAAGCCACCGTCCACGCCGCCTGGGAGGCCGGCGTGCGTTATTTCGATACCGCGCCGTTCTACGGTTCCGGTCTTTCGGAAATTCGCCTGGGCGAGGCGTTGTCCCGCTACAACCGCGACGACTATGTGCTCAGCAGCAAGGTCGGCCGGGTGATCCTCGATGAAGTCGAAGACGCCGCGGCACGCGACTTGGGTGAGAAAAGCGGGGTGTTCGAACACGGTCGCCCGAACAAGATCGTCAACGACTACAGCGCCGACGCGACCCTGCGTTCGATCGAAGACAGCCTCAAGCGCCTGCGAACCGATCGCCTGG
Source organism: Pseudomonas sp. YuFO8 (assembly GCF_035065025.1). Lineage (NCBI taxonomy): Bacteria > Pseudomonadati > Pseudomonadota > Gammaproteobacteria > Pseudomonadales > Pseudomonadaceae > Pseudomonas > Pseudomonas sp. YuFO8. The sequence continues at coordinate 41,262 of NZ_JAXDEQ010000022.1, forward strand.
ACATCGTCTGGGTGCATGACATCGCCCAGGATTTCTACGGCGATCAGTGGCTGGAGTACTTCAACCAGGCCCGCACCGGTGCCTTCAAGGTGCTGACCCGCTTGCGCGAAGAAGGCGTGATCAAGGGCTGGGGCCTGGGGGTAAACAAGGTCGAGCCGTGCGAATTGACCCTTGATCTGAGCGAAGCGCAGCCGGACGGATTTCTGCTGGCGGGTCGCTACACTCTTCTCGACCATGACCGCGCGTTGCAGCGTTTGATGGACGCGGCGCTGGCGCAGAACGTCGAGATCGTGGTCGGCGGCCCCTACAGCTCGGGCATCCTGGCCGGTGGCGCGCACTTTGAATACCAGAAGGCCAGCCCGGCGATCGTCAGCAAGGTCGAGCAGATCAAGCGCATCGCGGCGGCCCACGGTGTCGACATCAAGGCGGCGGCGTTGCAGTTCTCGTTGGCCAACCCGGCCGTGGCCGCGGTGATTCCAGGCGCCAGTCGCCCGCAGCGGATTGCTGAAGATGTGGCCGCCTTGTCGACGGTGATTCCCGCCGCTTTCTGGCAAGCGATGCGTGAAGCGAAGCTGGTGTCCGAGCGCGCACCCTTGCCGATCATTGGAGCTTGAGCATGAAAATCGATCTGAGTGGAAAACTGGCGATTGTCAGCGGCAGCACCGCCGGCATTGGCCTGGGCATCAGCAAGGCACTGGCCGAATCCGGTGCCACGGTGGTGGTGATCGGCCGCGAGGCGGCCAAGGTCGAGCAGGCGCTGGCGAGCATTCGCCAGCAGGTGCCCGATGCGCAACTGCGCGGGCTGACGGCCGACCTCGGTACCGCTGAAGGCGCGGAACAACTGTTCGCCGCCGAACCAAAGGCAGACATCCTGGTGAACAACCTGGGGATCTACAACGCAGTGGATTTCTTCGACACGCCCGACAGCGAGTGGACGCGCTTCTATGAGGTCAACGTGATCTCCGGTGTGCGCCTGTCCCGGCATTACGTACCGGACATGGTCAAGCAGGGCTGGGGGCGGGTGATTTTCCTGTCTTCGGAATCCGGCATCGCGATCCCCGCGGACATGCTCAACTATGGCGTGACCAAAAGCGCCAACCTGGCGGTGTCCCACGGCCTGGCCAAGCGGCTGGCGGGCACCGGGGTGACGGTCAATGCGATCCTGCCGGGCCCGACCTTGACCGATGGCGTGGAGCTGATGCTCAAGGATGCGATTGCCGCGTCCGGTCGCAGTGTCCAGGAAGAGGCCGACGACTTTGTGCGCAAGGCGCGGCCGACGTCGATCATCCAGCGCGTGGCGAATGTCGAGGAAGTGGCGAACCTGGTGGCGTACATTGCTTCTCCGCTATCCTCGGCCACCACGGGCGCGGCGCTTCGAGTCGACGGCGGCGTCGTCGACAGCATGGCCATCTGACCTTATTCATTGAGAGAGAGCTTTACATGGCAACTGCATCAGCAACCATCGACATCCCGGCCTCGGCCGATCAGGTCTGGCAATTGATCGGCGGCTTCAACTCGCTGCCGGACTGGCTGCCGTTCATTCCCAAGAGTGAGCTCAGCGAAGGCGGGCGGGTGCGTAGCCTGCAGACGGCGGACGGCGCTGTGGTGATCGAGCGGCTGCAAGCGTTTGACAACGAGGGCAAGACCTACAGTTACTCGATCGAGCAGGCGCCGTTTCCGGCGACGGAGTACCTGGCGACGATCAAGGTCGAAGCTCAGGGCGGCGGGGCCCGGGTGACCTGGTCCGGCCGGTTCGAGCCGGTGGGTGTGAGCAATGAGGAAGTGGTGGCGTTGTTTGCCGGGATCTATCAGGGCGGCCTCGAGGCCCTGCGGGCCAACTACCCAACCTGACAACACCACATATCCCTTTGTGGGAGCGGGCTTGCTCGCGAAGGCGGAGTGTCAAACAACATCAATGGTGTCTGACACTCCCTCTTCGCGAGCAAGCCCGCTCCCACATTTGATCGTGGTTGTCAGGGAGATTTGGGTCAGGTCGTAGCAATCAGACTCTGCCGACAATCAAGCACCAACCGCGCGCCACCCAGTTCGCTGTTACCCACTTCCAGCGTAAACCCGTGCAGGCTGACAATCGCCGCAACGATCGACAATCCCAGGCCAAAACCGCTTTTCTGGTTGCCCGCCTCGGCGCGATAAAAGCGCTGGAACACCGCCACCCGTTCTTCCTCCGGGATACCCGGGCCGGAGTCGAGCACTTCGATGCGGGTATGCCCGTTTTCATTGAGCCCACGCAAAATCACCTGGCCACCGGGCGGGGTGAACTTGATCGAGTTGCTCAACAGATTGGCCACCGCCTCGAACAGCAAGGCTCGGTCGCCATTGAGCGGTGGCAACCACTGCGGCAACTGCAGTTCAAATTTCAGGCCGTCGTCTTCCGCCAGGGGCAGGTAGAAGTCATGCAGTTCCTGCAGCAACGGCACCGGGTCGAGCTGCACGAAGCCGGAACGGCGCTGGCGATCCTCCAGTTCGGAGATTCGCAGCAAGCCGCGAAAGCGCGCCATCAGCGTATCCGCCTCGCCCAGCACCAGGTCCAGTTGCGCCGCTTGCGCCGAGCCTTCGCCGGCCTGTTGTTGCATGCGATAGAGCTGCGCGCGCAGGCGGGTCAGGGGAGTACGCAGGTCGTGGGCAATGTTGTCGCACACGCCCTTGACCTCGTGCATCAGGCGCTCGATGCGTTCGAGCATGGCGTTGACGATGGCGGCGAGCATGTCCAGTTCGTCGCGGCGATTGGACAGCGGCAAGCGTCGGGTCAGGTCACCGTTGACTATCGCCTCGGCGCTGCCCTGAATCGCGCGAATCCGCCGTAGCGGGCGGCGGCGCAACAGGTGCCAGCCGACGATGCCCGGCAGGATGGTCAGGGTCACCCCCCAGAACAGCGCGTGCAAAATGATCCGCGTCACGGCGAACAGCGAGCCATTGTCACGCACCAGCACCAGCCAGAGACCATCGCGGGTCTGGGTCGCCACGGCGTCGCAGCTGTCGTTGGGCAGCGTCGGGTCGTCGGAGTCGGCGCAGTCGCTGAGCATGTGGATCTTGCCATCGAGGGGCAAGCCGCGCGGGATATGGTTCAGCGCACCGCTGAGGTAGCGATGCTGGCGGTCGAACAGGCCATAGGCGTCGATGCCGCGGATGTCGAAGGTCATGCTGACGGCGAGGGCGTCCACCAGTTGTTCGCCCTGGAAACGCGAGAACAGGTGCTGGCGTTGCATCAGCGAATGCTTGGCCAGGTTGTCCAGGTAAGCGGACACCTCGTAGTACATGACCCCCATGAGGATCCCGCTCCACACCACGAACAGCGCACTGTACAGCGCCAGCAAGCGACTGCTGGAGGAGCGCCAGCCTTTAGACGGGTTCGGCAATGACATAACCCGAGCCTCGCACGGTTCGAATCAGTGGGACATTGCCAGGTGGGTCGATCTTTTTGCGCAGGCGGCCGATGTGCACGTCGATCAGGTTGGTGCCGGGGTCGAAGTGATAACCCCAGACCTCTTCGAAGATCATCATCCGCGAAAGGATCTGCCCGGTGTTGCGCATGAGGAATTCCAGCAGCTTGTACTCGGTGGGCAACAGTGTCAGCAACTGGCCGTCGCGGCTGGCTTCATGGCTGATCAGGTTCAGTTCCAGGTCCGCCACCCGCAACGTGGTGGCTTGCGCGGTCACTGTGTTCTGGCGGCGCAGGAGGACTTCGACCCGGGCGGCCATTTCATCGGTGGCGAAGGGCTTGGTCAGGTAATCGTCGCCCCCGGCACGCAAGCCACGCACGCGCTCGTCGACGTCGGAGAGGGCGCTGATCATCAGGATGGGCGTGGCCACGCCCATGGTGCGCAACGTGGTGACGATCGCCAGGCCGTCGAGCTCGGGCAGCATGCGGTCGAGGGTGATAAGGTCGTAATTGCCGCTGACCGCACGCTCCAGGCCCTCTCGACCGTTGTCGACCCAATCGACGTCAAGGCCGTGGCTGCTCAGTTCGGCGACAATTTCCCGGGCGGTCACGGCGTCGTCTTCGATGGTCAAGATGCGGGTCATAGGGCTGGCCTGATTGAGTGTTCACACGTTTGTGCGCCATTTTGCCAAGAAATGATCGCAGGCTTACTAAATAAAAGTTCATTTGAAGCACTATCCACCCCAAGGAGCTGCCGAAGGCTGCGATCTTTTGATCTTTCAAATCAATGCATAAAACCCGCTGAACAGACCCCTACGTTGCATATTGCATGGCCCGTAGAAGTTCAAACTTTGTAACTATATGACGGACAACGATTTATTAAAAAAACGCGACTGGCACGGTGACTGCAATTGCTCTTTCGAGACTTGTAACACCATCTTTCTGCCTGGAGCGATACAACAATGAATAGATCCTCTGAGGGTTTCTATCCCGCCACGGATGAGTCGAGCACAGTGTCCGGCGTGTCCTGGGGTGCGATATTCGCCGGGGCCGCGGCTGCCGCGGCGTTGTCGCTGATCCTGGTACTGCTCGGTTTCGGCCTGGGGTTCTCGGCGGTTTCGCCGTGGGCCAATGAAGGCATGAGCGCCAAGGGGCTGGGCATTTCGACGATTGTCTGGCTGGCCGTCACGCAAATCGTTGCGTCCGGGGCCGGTGGCTACATCGCAGGCCGGCTGCGGGTGAAGTGGGCTTACATGCATGGCGATGAAGTCTACTTTCGCGACACCGCCCACGGCTTTCTCGCCTGGTGCGTGGCGACGCTGGTGACGGCGACACTGGTGGCCGGCTCGGTCAGCAGCATCGTCAGTGGCGGGGTGCAAGCCGGGGCGCAGGTCGCCGGTGGCGCCGCCAACGCCGTGACCCAGGCGGCAGGCACCGCGGCAGCCAATACCGACAGCGACCAGTACGGCTACTACATCGACAGCCTGTTTCGCGATGACCGTCCGGCTGCCGTCAGCGATGATGCCGCCCGCGGCACTGTGACGCGCATTTTCGTACGTTCCCTGAGCGATGGCCAGTTGTCCCCTGAAGACCGCACCTACCTGGCTCAACTGGTGGCGCAGCGGACCAACCTGACGCAAGCGGACGCGGAGCGTCGTGTGGACGAAGTCTATGCCCGTACGCAAAAAGCCGTGGCCGACGCCAAGCTGGCTGCGCAACAGGCTGCTGACACTGCCGCCAAAGTCGCTGCCTGGACCACCTTGTGGATGTTCGTCGCGCTGCTGGCCGGTGCGTTCTTCGCCAGCCTTGCGGCCACCTTCGGCGGTCGTCGCCGGGATGCCGTGGTGTATGTGGAAACCGACACCTACGTCAGCCCCGCACCGATTCGTTAACCCAGGAGAATCATCATGCGTTCATTATTGTTGTTCTTTCTCGGCGTACCTATCCCGATCATCATCCTGATCGCTCTGTTCATGCACTGATCTACTGAGGCTTGTGCCTCTGCCGCTCCTGCCTTGCGCAGGAGCGGCGTTTTTATTTTCGACAGTTACGTTGATGTTGGCTGTAACTGCCTCTTCGCGAGCAAACCCGCTCCCACAGTGGACCGCATTCCCTTGTGGGAGCGGGCTTGCTCGCGAAGAGGCCTTATCAGGCGCTATAAATTCATCCATCAATCGGCGTAGCAACAAACGCCTCAAGCCCCTCGGCATAAGCGGTAAACGCAGCAATCAGCGGAAACTGCGCGGCATCAACCTGATCCGGCACTACCAGATTGGTAAAACTCCACGCCACGGCGAGGGTAATGCCATCCTGACCAATCAAGCCGTCACTCGGCAGCGCCTGCTTTTCCAACTCCCGTTCCAGCGCCGAATAAGACGCCGCCAGTTGCCCCACGACGCGTTCGACCCAGGGTTGGAACTGGATCTCTGCCGGGCGCAGGTTGCGCTCATAATAAAGCTGCACCGACTTTTCGCTGGCTGCGAGTGCCAGGCCAATCAGGCGCAATGCACGCAGGCGTTGCTCGATACTCTGGGGCATCAGGCTGCGGCCAGGCCCGGCCAGGGCTTCCAGGTAATCGATGATCAGCGTCGAATCCATCAACACCTCGCCATCGTCGAGCACCAGGGTAGGCGCCTTGACCACCGGGTTGATCTGCTTGAACTGCTCGAAGGTCCTGAACACCGACACCGATTGCTGCTCCAGGTCGATGCCCAGGCGCTTGGCCGAAATGGCGACGCGTCGCACGTAAGGTGAGTCCAGCATGCCGATCAGCTTCATATAACCGCTCCTTGAGATAACCATTTGCCGAGCCACAACCTTAGCTGAGCCCGATCGACCCGCACCAGAGGGGGGATGCAGCTCAGCGGTTTGTCTCGCATATCCCTGTGCGGGATTGAATTTCTTGCTATAAACGCACTCCGATATCCTCCTGGATGCCTGTCATAGAGCATTTTCGAGGCCTTGTCGGACAAATTCGCTGTCTTTTCAGTTGCTGAGGCCTCAAGTCGGCCTTAGACTGCCGCCCCTCTTAAATTGAGTGCCGGGTGGCGCTTGGTATAAACGGCGCCTTTGCGATGACCTTCGATGGTCTGCCGCAACGCTCCCTAATTCGCCTTAATGCACGTTTTTTTATAGAGATATCAATGACAAAGGACAAGTTGCTGGCCATGCCGGCGGATGACTACATGAATGCCGAGCAACATGCTTTTTTCTCCGAGCTGTTGCAGAACATGAAAGTCGAAACCCACGAGCGCATCGAACAGAACCGCATCGCCATCGAAAGCCTGGACACCCCGGCCGACCCGGCTGACGCCGCTTCCGTCGAAGAAGAGCGCACTTGGCTGGTGAACGCGATCGATCGCGATCAGCGCATGCTGCCCCAGTTGGAACAAGCCCTGGAACGTATCAAGGAAGACAGCTTCGGCTGGTGCGATGACAGCGGCGAGCCGATCGGCCTCAAGCGCCTGCTGATCAGCCCGACCACCAAGTACTGCATCGAAGCTCAAGAACGTCACGAGCAGATCGACAAGCACCAGCGTCAGGCCTGATTCCCGTGAAGTAGCCCATTAAAGGTGGGCTGCTTGAAAAGATCGCAGCCTGCGGCAACTCCTACAGGTTTCAGCGAACCCCTGTAGGAGCTGGCGCAGGCTGCGATCTTTGCTTTTTGACGTCTACACAAATCCCCGCTGACTTCTATTGATCTGCTGCAACGTCCCCGACTAAAGGCTCATGGATAATGGCCTTGTGCCGTCGTTTAATGCGAAGACAACAACTAGAATATTTTGCGGGGTGACAAATATGACGAGAGACGGATCTCGGGATGCGGCAGTGCCTGCACCGGTGCTTTTGCCGAAAAACCGCTGGCTGACGCCGACTCTGCAAAGCATCGCCCTGGTGCTGTTGCTGTGTGGCATGACCCTGGGCGGCTGGTCGCTCTACCTGGGCCTGCCTGTGGCGGTGCTGATCATCTGGCTGCCGCGCCTGCGTACTCGCGCATCGCCCGAAGCGGTACCTGCCAATACCTCCAGCGCGCTTTCGGCGCTGACCCGCGAACTTTCCTACACCACCAGTCATAACGCCCTGTCAGCCGCTGGCGTGGCCTTTTCGGTCAAGCAGCTGGCGGACAAGTTGCAATCGCAACTGGGCGCGGCGGCGCAAATCGTCGGCAATGCCGAAGTCATGATCGCCACCGAGCAGGCCACCTCCACCCTCAGTCGCCAGGCGCTCAGTGCCGCGAGCGAAGCACATCAGAGCGGCGTGGCAGGGCGCACCGAATTGATCGAGTCCATCGCCCGCATGCACCAGCTCAGCCAGCGGGCCAGCAACAGCCGTGAACTGATCGAGGCCCTGAGCCTGCGCAGCGATGAGATCCAGCGGGTCACGCTGGTGATCCAGTCCATCGCCAGCCAGACCAACCTGCTGGCCTTGAACGCGGCGATTGAAGCGGCGCGGGCTGGAGAACACGGGCGAGGCTTTGCGGTGGTGGCCGATGAGGTCCGCGGGCTTGCCGCGCGCACTGCCACGGCCACCGGCGAAGTCGGGGAGATGGTGGCCGATATCCAGCAACGCACCGCGCAAGTGGTCGAGCAGATCCGCCAGTTGTCGGGCGACCTCGACACCGGGGTCCAGCAGGTCGAACAGACTGGCCAGCACCTGGAAAATATCGCCCGCCTGGCTGCCAGCGTCGAAAGCCAGGTCGGTGAGATCGCCCGCGGTGCGGAAACCAACCGCGAACAACTCGATAGCCTGTTTCACGCCATCGAGCAGATGCGCAGCGACCTGGCCATCAGCGACCAACAGACCCAGCGCCTGGCCCTGGCAGCGGTGCAGATGGAAGGCCAGGCCGAGACCATCAGCGAGCGCCTCGCCGAAGTCGGCCTGGATGACTACCACCAGCGGATCTACGACCTGGCCCGGGAAGGCGCGAGCCTGATCGCCGCGCGTTTCGAGGCCGACATCGAGGCGGGGCAGATCAGCCTCGAAGACCTGTTCGACCGCCATTATCAGGCGATCCCCGATACCCACCCGACCAAATACCGGACGCGTTTCGATCGCTACACCGATCAGGTCTTGCCAGGGATCCAGGAGCCACTGCTGCCACGCCACGAAGGCCTGGTGTTCGCCATCGCCTGCACCCAGCAGGGCTATGTGCCAACGCATAACAAGGCGTTCAGCCAGCCACTGACCGGCGACGTACAGCGCGATACCCTGCAGAACCGCAGCAAACGCAAATTCGCCGACCGCACGGGGATCCGCTGTGGCAGTCATCAGCAGGCGGTGCTGTTGCAGACCTACACCCGCGACACCGGCGAACTGATGCACGACCTGTCGGTGCCGATCATGCTCAAGGGCCGCCATTGGGGTGGTTTGCGCTTGGGCTACAAACCGGAAAACCCTCGATGATGGAAGGCTATTGTTACAATTTTGGTAACGAAGCTATACAAAGTCGATATTGTTTGCGTGCCTGTGAAGTCGTTACCATACCTGTATTAGTTAGGTAGCTAACGGAATTGGAGGCGCAGCATGCACAGTAAAGTTGATGTCGCGGTCATGATCGGCAGCGGAGTACCCGCCAGTCTGCGGGCTTTGGGCCAAAGCATCTGCTGGGTGGTGCTGCTCAATGGCGAACGCCGTGGCACTGCCTATTCCAGTCGTTATGAAGCCGAAGAGTGCAAGGCTGCCTGGTTGGCGCAATTGCGCGCCGAAACGGCAGGCAGCCGGCACTGTGCCTGAGGCTAGTGAACCTGATGCATGCGCAGGTTCAGGTCGTCGACCACCCGCGCCCAGTCGGCGTCTTCACGCAATTGTTCTTTGAGGAAGCCTGCCTGTTGCGGGGTCCAGAAATCGGCGTCGATGAGTTTTTTGTCGTCGGGCAGGGGGGAATGGTCGGCAATGAAATCGTCAATGGCTCGCTGGCTGGAGTCCAGGCCGAGCTGGTCGAACAGGCCTTTCAGGTCGTGGGTCGGTGATTCCATCTTGATCTCCTTGCGGTCATCGGTCGTGTCGAGTGAAAGGTATGAAGCGCGCCTGCGTTACATCTGAGGGAGGCGGGCTTCAGTAAGTTCGAAAACGATGTTCAAACGCAGCAGTGAGCATAGACCGCAAATTCGCCTGTCAGCTTTTCAAGGCGCCCGCATCGACGGCGTCCTTGAGTTCCCTGGCCGATTGCTGGGCGGCGAGGGCGGCGATGTCGGAGGATTTGAACCAGCGATCTTTCTCGACCTGATGATAGGTCACGGTTTTCAGCGGCGGTTTGGCGCGCATCACGATCACGGCCTGGAATTCGCCGTCGATTTCCCTGGCTTCGCCCCTGATGAAAAACTCGCCGATATCAAATTCCGTCACGTTGCAGCCTTCCCATGAAAAATATTGTTGTTTAACGCGCCCGCCACCGGCAGGCGCGTTTGATTGGTCGGGCAGTATGGCAGCAGTTGCAGGCCGGCGGCTGAGTAAAGTCGCCGGCCTGACGAAAGCTTCAAGGGGAAAACGGGACGAATGTGTCACATACGTGACTCAAGTGCGCGGGCGAGGGCGCAGGCCTGGTTATGGTCGCCGCGGAAACCTCTTACGTGTCCCGTGGAAGTTTCCTTGATATGGAAGAAAGCGTTGCCCGCCAGGACCACCTGGAATCGTGGCGGCGCAGCATCGGCTTCGCTGGCAAGAAACACCGCGGGGTGCAGGGAAGATGGGGTGTTGGAGTAAGATGCCTGGGGATGGGCAAAGTGTGTCAGTGTGCACATATGAAGTCCTTTTCGTGGTTTGCCGACGTAATGTTCGTCGTTATGGGTAGTCTCGGTGAGCATCGCTGCTCTAGAATCAGCCTTACTGGTGGGTGGACAAGGGTTATCTAAAGCAATTTTCGCCTGGCGATATGTCAGAAAAGTGCTTTTTTATAAGAGTTTTTTCCCTAAAGTTGATAGTCCGTATTTTTCTGGCCGTTCCGAGGGCTTTTTCCTTCAGCCTTTGTCGAACGCCGGGCGAGACGATGTGAACGGCATCCAGTAATCTGCTCAAGCCTCGAGAGGGATCAGCACTCTGCTCATCCCAGGATCTCAACCCGGGTTATCTGGCTTCACCTCGGCATTGCCGCTTTTTTGGCTGCGCGCTTTTTTCGCGTGCGGCGTCATTTTCAGATGTGGGGATGTTTCCTTGGCAGTAAGTAATCTCGATATGCATGCTTTGTTCGTGCTGGGCGATTTGCGCGCAAAGCTGGTTAAACAGTTTCAGTCACGTTTCGTTTACCTTACCGAACAGAGCGCCGAAGGCATTTATGTTGCCGAAATCGACACCGAAGCCGCGCTGGTGGTGGACGATAAACCGGGGCTCAAGCTCAAGGTCGGCGATCATTTCAGCGCATCGGTGTTGCCCAGCCGCGAAGGCGGCAAGCTGGAAATCAAGTTCCGCGACATCAAGCTGACGGTCTACGGCCTGGGCGACTACGCCTTCGTGACCACCGCCGATGGCCACGCCATCCTGTTCAAGGAAGGCCATAGCGTGGTGACGGTATTCGCCGCCCACCAGCAGCTGCAGGAAGGCCTGACCAAGACCCTCAAGGCCGTGACCGCCAAGGCCGCGAAATGGCGCAAGGGTGAACTGGTGACGTTCAAGGCCAGTGAGTAGTGAGCCTGCCCCGCGCCGATTTCCACCAGCAGCACCAGGCCAGCGCGCAAGCCGAGGCCCTGCGCCTGTTCGAGCACAAGGCCGTCCTGCAGGGTGCCTGGCTGAACTGGGTGGCTTCGCAGATCTACGCGTTGCAACCCGCGGCGTACGCCAGCATGGTCAGGAGAGAGCTGGCCCGCCTGCAGGAAATATCCGATAACTGATCCCCGTCCCTCGAAAGCAGGAACCTCTACTACAGTCAGTTGACTGAGTATTCAGAGGCTTCGCGGTCTTCTGCCAGGCCATCCTGCTATTGCTGTGAACAGCACGAGGTGCACAAGCATGAAAGGCATTCGCCGGTTGCTGGCCGCTGTCGTGGCCACGTTCGGATTGTTGGCGTCACCCGTTCCGGTGCTGGCTGCCAGCGCACCGATCCACTTTGCCGACCTCAACTGGGAAAGCGGCAGCCTGATCACCGATATCCTGCGGATCATCGTCGAGAAGGGTTATGGGCTGCCGACCGACACCTTGCCGGGCACCACCATTACCCTGGAAACCGCACTGGCCAACAATGACATCCAGGTCATCGGCGAAGAGTGGGCCGGACGCAGCCCGGTCTGGGTCAAGGCGGAGGCCGAAGGCAAGGTCGCGAGCCTGGGCGACACGGTCAAGGGTGCCACCGAGGGCTGGTGGGTGCCGGAGTACGTGATCAAGGGCGACCCGGCCAAGGGCATCAAGGCGATGGCGCCGGACTTGCGCAGTGTCACGGACTTGCCCAAGTACAAGGACGTGTTCAAGGACCCTGAAGCACCGAGCAAGGGCCGCTTCCTCAACAGCCCCATCGGCTGGACCTCGGAAGTGGTCAACAAGCAGAAGCTCAAGGCCTATGGGCTCGAGGACAGCTATGTGAACTTCCGCAGCGGCTCGGGGGCGGCGCTCGATGCGGAGATCAGCTCGTCGATTCGCCGGGGCAAACCAGTGCTGTTCTATTACTGGTCGCCCACGCCGCTGCTCGGTCGCTTCAAGTTGATCCAGCTGGAGGAACCGCCTTTCGATGCGCAGGCCTGGAAAACCCTGACCGACGCCGACAACCCGAATCCGCAACCGACCCGCTCGCTGCCCTCGAAGCTGTCCATCGGCGTGTCCACGCCGTTCCAGAAGCAGCACCCGGACATTGCCGAGTTCTTCGCCAAGGTCGATTTCCCCATTGACCCGTTGAACCGGGCTTTGGCCGAGATGAGTGAAAAGCACACGCCACCGCGCCAGGCCGCCGAAGCGTTCATGAAGGCGCATCCGGAGGTCTGGAAGGCGTGGTTGCCGCAAGAGGTGGCGGACAAGGTTTCTGCCGCTCTGTAGGCGCTGGCTGCCTCGTTGGTCGGGTCGCGGGTGTGAGTGCGTGCAGGGCCAAAAAAGCCGACTAGGATGAGTCTGTTCAAATCCCTTTCAAGGATTGCAGACCATGACCTTCGTGTTGGCTCAATGGCTGGCGACGGTAATTGCGGTGATCGCTCTGGTACACCTGTATTGGGCGTTTGGCGGTGAATGGGCCGCCGTGGCGGCGGTGCCGCAGGTGCCGGTGGAGGGCGGTACGCGGTTGCAGCCGGCCTTCCAGCCCCGTGGCTGGATGACGATGCTGGTGGCGGCGGCGTTGCTGATCATTGCCCTGTTGGTGTGCCTGCGGGTTGGCTGGTGGCTGCCGCAGGTTGATCACCGAGGGTTGCAGTGGGTGATCAGCGTCATTGCGCTGTTGCTGTTCGCCCGGGCCATTGGTGATTCGGAGCTGGTGGGGTTTTTCAAGGAGGTCAAGGGTTCGCGGTTTGCGCGGCTGGATACCTGGGTCTACTCGCCGTTGTGTGTCTTGCTTGGGGCGGGGTTGTTGGCGGTGGCGTGGGTCTGAAACCCATTTCTCGCGGCCATGCCCGATCTACTGTGGGAGCCGGCCTGCCGGCGATAGCGTCCTGACAGACGACCTATTGTTTGTTGACCGAGCGATGGAGGTCAACGATGACGCGGGGAGCCTGACACCCCGCGGTGCTTTCGGTTTTTCGCGAGCAAGCTCGCTCCTACAGGAGGTGCACGCGGTCACCCACTTTCCGTACGCCGACTCGACACCTCCGCCGGCACATCATCCCCAGCCATGCGCTTGCGAAACAACGCCGCCCGGGCCAACAGCAATGTGGTCACCGGCACAGTAATCGCCAGCAGGATCGGAATCAGCCAGGCATGCAGGACCGGCCCTGACTTGAGCGCCGAAAAGAAGATGATCGAGGCCAGGGCCACGCACCAGGCGCCCAGGGTCGAGGCCAGGGCCGGTGGGTGCATGCGTTGGAAGTAATCCTTCATCCGCACCAGGCCGATGGCGCCCACCAGGGCAAACAGGCTGCCGAGCACCAGCAGGATGGCCACGGGTATTTCGACCCACAGGGACAAATGCGCATTCATTCGATCACCTCGCCACGCAGGAGGAATTTGGCCAGGGCGAACGAGCCGACGAAGCCGAACAGCGCGATCAGCAACGCGGCCTCGAAGTAAGTGTCACTGGCATAACGAATGCCCAGCGTCAGCATCATCAGCATCGCCACGATGTACAGGTAGTCCAGGGCCAGGACCCGGTCCTGGGCCGACGGTCCCTTGAACAGGCGGATCAGGGTCAGGATCATTGCCACGCAAAACAGGAACAGGCTCAGCAGGATCGCGTTCGACAGCAAGCTGCTCATTCGAAGATCTCCATCAGGGGGCGCTCGTAGGTCGCCTTGAAGTGCTGGATGAACAGCGCTTCGTCATCCAGGTCGAAGACGTGCAGCAGCAGGATGCTGCGGTCCAGCGCCAGTTCCGACCAGACCGTGCCGGGCACCACCGTGCAGATCATCGACAGCGCGGCCAGGCCGTTGGCGTCGCGCAGGTCCAGCGGTACCTTGATGAACGCCGAACGCGGTGGTCGGCGGCCAGCAGTGAGCACGCCAACGGCGACCGCCAGGTTGGATACCACCACATCGCGACCGACCAGCAGGAACAGGCGCAGGATCACCCCGGGCCGGCGGATACGGATCGGCAGCGGGCGCAGCTTGCGCATCATCAACGGCGCGCAAAACCCCAGCAGGGCACCCAACAGCAAGTTGCCGGGGCTCAGCGACAGGTTCAGCAGCAACCACAACAGCCACAGGGCCAGCGATAGCCACGGCGCAGGCAACAGGCGCTTCATGGTTGCACCTCCAGCAACGCCGCCTTGGCCTCAGGGCTTGGCACCGCACGGGTGCCGAGCACGGCCATCACATACTGCTGCGGGTTGTTCAGGGCATTGGCCGCCGCTTGTGTGTAGCGCAACAGCGGTTCTGCCTTGAACGTCAGCAGGATGCTCAGGCACAGCAGGGCGAAAATCGGTAAGCATTCCAGGCGCCGCAGCACAGGCGAGGGGCGTTCTGCCGGGGTCCAGAAACGCTGGATGCCCACACGGGAAAAGGCGATCAGCGACGCCAGTCCCGAGAGAATCAGCAACGCCAACAAGCCCCAGGCGGCATTCGAGACCGGCGCGTCGCTGCCGTTGCCCAGGCCCATCGGGTTGAGCAGGGCGCTGAGCAGGCTGAGCTTGCCGATGAACCCGGAAAGCGGCGGCATGCCGATGATCAACAAGGCGCAGGCGATGAAGCTCAGGCCGAGGAACGCCATGGTCCAGGGAATCACCTGGCCGACCACGGCTTTCTGGTCGTCGTCGAGGTTGATGCCCTTGACCGGATGCAACGACTCCAGCGGCCGTGGCAGCATTTCGTTTTCATCCTCCAGGGGGATTTCGTTGGCCGAGCGCGAACGTTCGATCAACTCCGCCAGCAGGAACAGCGCGCTCAGCGCCAGGGTCGAGCTGACCACATAGAACAGGGCCGCACCGATCAGGTTGGGCTGGGCGAAGCCGATGGCCGACAGCAGGATCCCCGCCGACACCAGGATGCTCAGGCTGGCCATGCGTTCCAGGCGTTGCGCCGCGAGGATCGCCAGGGCCGCGCAGACGATGGTGGCCATGCCGCCGTAGATCAGCCAGTCGCCACCGAAGTAGGCCGAGGCGCCGGCCTGACCGGAAAACAGCAGGGTCCACAGGCGCAGCAAGGTGTAGATGCCGACCTTGGTCATGATCGCGAACATAGCTGCCACCGGCGCGCTGGCCGAGGAGTAAGCCGGCACCAGCCAGAAATTCAGCGGCCACATCCCGGCCTTGGCCAGGAACGCCACCGCCAGGATGCCCGCGCCCGCGTGCAGCAGGCCGCGATCGGCCTCCGGCACCAGCGGGATCTTCAGCGCCAGGTCGGCCATGTTCAGGGTGCCGGTGACGCCGTAGATCAGCGCCGCGCCGATCAGGAACAGGGTCGATGCCAGCAGGTTGATCGAGATGTAGTGCAACCCCGACGATACCCGCGCCCGCCCCGAGCCATGCAGCATCAGGCCGTAGGACGCGGCCAGCAGCACTTCGAAAAACACGAACAGGTTGAACAGGTCCGCCGTGAGGAAGGCGCCGTACAGGCCCATCAACTGGATCTGGAACAGCGCGTGGAAGCTCGAACCGGCACTGTCCCAGCGCGCCATGGCGAACAGCAGGGCGCAGACGCCGATGATGCCGGTCAGCACCAGCATCAGCGCCGACAGGCGATCGACCACCAGCACCAGGCCGAACGGCACTTGCCAGTTGCCGGGCAGGTACACGCCGATGGAGCCGGCGATGCCGGTGCTTTGCGTCCATTGCAGCAGCACGACGGAAATACCGAGCCCGAGCAGGCTGGAGAACAGATTGATTTTCGCCTTGAGCGGGCGGTGTTTCTCGCCGAGCATCAGCATGATCGCGGCGGTCAGCAGCGGCAGGAGGATGGGCGCGACGATCAGGTGCGACAACGGATTCATTCCTTAGGCTCCCGGCCATCCACATGGTCGGTGCCGGTCAGGCCCCGGGAGGCCAGCAAGACCACCAGGAACAGCGCGGTCATGGCGAAACTGATGACGATCGCGGTCAGTACCAGCGCTTGCGGCAGCGGGTCGGTGTAGTGCAGCAGGTCCTGCGGCACGCCGTCCTTGATGATCGGCTCCTTGCCGATGAACAGGCTGCCCATGCTGAAGATGAACAGGTTGACGCCATACGACAGCAGGCACAGGCCCATGACCACCTGGAACGTCCGTGGACGCAGGATCAGCCAGACGCCGGACGCGGCCAGGACGCCGATGGCGATGGCGATGACTTCTTCCATCAGACAGCCTCCTTCATGACGGCGGGTTTTGGCTGGGCCGCGGTCTTGTGGCCCCGTACCGATTGGTGGGCGAGGGCGGTGAGGATCAACAGCGTCGAACCGACCACCACGGCGTACACGCCAACGTCGAAGAACAGGGCGCTGGCGATGTGGATGTCACCCAGCAACGGCAGCTCGAAGTGCCAGGTGTGGGTGGTCAGGAACGGATAGCCGACGACCATCGCGCCGAGGCCGGTGACGGTGGCGAACAGCAGGCCGACGCTCATCCAGCGCAGCGGACGCAGGCTCATTTGCGCTTCGACCCACTGGGTGCCGGCGACCATGTATTGCAGGATGAACGCCACCGACATCACCAGGCCCGCGACAAAACCGCCGCCTGGCTGGTTGTGGCCGCGCATGAACAGGTAGAACGAGATCACCAGCGCAACCGGCAGCAGCAGGCGCACCAGCACCGCCGGGACCATCATGAAACCGAGCGCGGTGTCGCTGGCGTGGCGCGGGTTGACCAGGTCGGTGACCACGTCGGGCGCGAGCAAGCGCTGTTGGGCTGGCAGCTGCATGCTTTCTTTCGGCGGGCGGAAACGTCGCAGCAGGGCGAACACGGTCAGGGCCACCGCCACCAGCACGGTGATTTCACCCAGGGTGTCGAAGCCGCGGAAGTCCACGAGCATCACGTTGACCACGTTGCTGCCGCCGCCCTCGGGCAGGGCGCGGCTCAGGTAGAAGGAGGAGATGTCGTTTGGCGTCTGCCGGGTCAGCATCGCATAGGCCAGCAACGCCATGCCGCCGCCGACCACGGCCGACAGCAGCAGGTCGCGAATACGGCGGATGCGCGCCTTGCGCAGGCTGCTCGGCAGTGGCGAGACCTCTTCGATTCGCCGTGGCAGCCAGCGCAGGCCCAGCAGGATCAGCACCGTGGTCACCACTTCGACCACCAGTTGCGTCAATGCCAGGTCCGGGGCCGAGAACCAGACGAAGGTCACGCAGGTCATCAGGCCGCAGACGCTGACCATGGTCAGGGCGGCCAGGCGGTGATACTTGGCCTGGTACGCGGCACCGAGGGCACAGGCAATCGCCAGTAGCCAGAGGATGACGAACACGATCGAGCCCGGAATCTTCGGCCGATCACCCCAATGCAGGCTGCTGTGCAGCATCGGGATCAACCCGGCCAGCACGGCGGCGAGCACCATCAGGAACAATTGGGTTTGCAGGCGCCGGGTGCTGATCCGTCGCTCAAGACGCCGGGCCAGGCGCATCTTGATCACCAGCAGGCGTTCGAACAGACGCTTGCCGTTGAACCGGCCAATCAGCGGTGGGTAACGGAAACGTCCGCGCTTGAGCTGATTGCGCAGCAGCAGGTACAAGAGAATGCCGCCGGACATGGCGACCAGGCTCATGATCATCGGCGCGTTCAGGCCGTGCCAGATCGCCAGGCTGTACTCCGGCAGGGTGCCGCCCACCACCGGCTGCGCAGCGGCAGCGAGCAGCGGGCCGACCACTTGCGCCGGGAAGATACCCACCACCAGGCAGGTGAACACCAGCAGCTCGACCGGCGCACGCATCCAGCGCGGCGGCTCGTGGGGCGTGTGGGGCAGGTCGGTGGCGGTCGGGCCGAAGAACACGTCCACGGTAAAGCGCAGGGAGTAGGCGACGCTGAAGGTCCCGGCGATGGTCGCAACGATCGGCAGGGTGGCTTCGATCCAGGCCGTGGCGTTGATGAACACGGTCTCGGCGAAGAACATCTCCTTGGACAGGAAGCCGTTGAGCAGCGGTACCCCGGCCATCGAGGCGCTGGCGACCATGGCCAGGGTCGCGGTGAACGGAATCAGTTTGAACAGGCCACTAAGCCTGCGGATATCACGGGTGCCGCTTTCGTGGTCGATGATCCCGGCGGCCATGAACAGCGAGGCCTTGAAGGTGGCATGGTTGAGGATGTGGAACACCGCGGCCACGGCGGCCAGCGGGCTGTTGAGGCCCAGCAGCAGGGTGATCAGGCCCAGGTGGCTGATGGTCGAGTAGGCCAGCAGGCCCTTGAGGTCGTTCTGGAACATCGCGCAATAGGCGCCGAGCAACAGGGTGCAGGCGCCGGCGCCGCTGACGATGTAGAACCATTCTTCGCTGCCGGACAGCGACGGCCACAGCCGGGCCAGCAGGAACACCCCGGCCTTGACCATGGTCGCCGAGTGCAGATAGGCCGATACCGGTGTCGGCGCGGCCATGGCGTGGGGCAGCCAGAAGTGGAAGGGGAATTGCGCACTTTTGCTCAGTGCGCCGATCAGGATCAGGGGTAGCAGGATGGGGTAGAGGGCATGTGCGCGAATCATGTCGCCGGCGGCCAGGACCTTGTCCAGGTCATAGCTGCCGACCACATGGCCAAGCAGCATGACCCCCGCCAGCAGGCACAGGCCACCCGCGCCGGTGACCATCAGCGCCATGTACGCGCCGCGTCGGGCGTCGGCGCGGTGGTGCCAGTAGCCGATCAACAGGAACGAGAAAAGGCTGGTCAGTTCCCAGAAAAAAACGATCTGGATCAGGTTGCCGGAGATCACCAGCCCGAGCATGGCGCCCATGAACGCCAGGAAAAACGCGAAGAACCGCGGCACCGGATCGTCCGGCGACATGTAGTAGCGGGCGTACAGCGACACCAGCGTGCCGATGCCCAGCACCAGCATCGAGAACAGCCAGGCGAAGCCATCCATGCGCAGGACGAAGTTCAGACCCAGGCTCGGCAGCCAGAAGAATTCTTCGCGGATCACGCCGCCATGGGCGATTTGCGGGTACAGCAGGGCAACCTGGACAGTGCCGATCAAGGCAACCAGGCCCGCCAGAAGTGATTCGGTATTACGCGCGTTGTGTGGCAGCACCGCTGCCAGACAGCTGCCTAAAAAAGGCAGAAGCAGTAGAACTATCAGGGACATAGGCTTCTAATCTGCGGAAGTTTATGAAGCATCATACGTGCCAGCTCCCGGATCGCCAAACGCCAAGCTGTCGCAGAATCCTACAAGGTAGACGGAAAAGTCTTGTTTATCATTGTTTCGAAGGGTGGTAATCAGCAGGTCTGGCCCCTTCGCGAGCAAGCCCGCTCCCACAGGGTGAAACGCGTTCCAAATGTGGGAGCGGGCTTGCTCGCGAAAGCTGTTTATCAAACGCCGCAAATATTGCGGTTCAACCCTGGGTTTCCCGCTCCAACTCTTCCTCAATAACAACCGCCTTACCCTTGGTCTTCAACTCACTGACAATCACCGCCGCCACGATCAACCCCGCACCGAGCAACGCAATCGCCGGCAGCCGCTCCCCGGCGATCCGCCCGACAATTCCGGCCCACACCGGCTCGCCGGCATAGATCAAGGTCGCCCGGGTCGGCGAAACACTCTTCTGCGCCCAGTTCATCGCCACCTGGATCGCCGCACTCGCCGCGCCCAATCCCAGCGCACTGCACAACAGCAGCCAGGAGAAGTCCGGAATGTGTTCCTGGGTCGGCACCACCATCAGGAACGACAGCAGCGACGTCACCGCCAATTGCACCACCGTCACCCGTTTCACATCGACCTGGCCGGCAAAGTTGCTGATCAAGATGATCTCGGCCGCAATGGCAATGGCGCTGATCAACGTGGCGATTTCACCGGGGCTGAAGTTCAGCGCCGCGCTGGAAGGCCCCGACAGCAACATCAACCCGGTAAACGCCAGCATGATCCCGATGCTGGGCATCAGCCCAGGACGACGTCCCAGCACCAGCCATTGCAGCAGCGGCACAAAGGGTACGTACAACGCGGTGATGAATGCCGACTGGCTGCTGGGGATGCTCTGCAACCCCACCGTCTGCAAGCCGTAACCGAGCATGATCGCCACGCCGATAAAGGCCCCGGCCTTGAGTTCGAACAGGGTCAATTGGCGCAGGCTGCGCCAGGAGAACAGGGCGACGATGATCGCGGCGGCGGCAAAGCGCAGGCCGACAAAAAACATCGGGCCGCTGACGGTCATCGCATGCTGGACCAGCAAAAAGGTGCCACCCCAGACCATGGTGATCAGCACCAGCACGCATTCTGCCTTGCTGAGCCGCAGGAAACGGGAGGAAGCCTGGGAGGAGTTCGCCGACGTCATGATCTTGCACACTATATGAGGGGGACGCACAATGCGTCGCAAGTTGGGCAGTATACTGCGCAACACCACCAAGTGAGCAATATAGTGCACAAAGATTCCTCGCCCCGGGCTTCGGTCCTGCAGCACGTCAGCCAGAACATTCGTCGGTTGCGCCATGCCGCCGACATGAGCCAGACCGCGTTGGCGGAAAAATCCGGGGTCAGCCGGCGGATGCTGGTGGCCATCGAGGCCGGCGAAAAGAACGTCAGCCTGACCACCCTTGACCGGGTGGCCGAAGCACTGGACGTGGCCTTCAGCGACCTGATCCAGGCCCCCGATGTGCGCGACCACAGCCGCATCAACGAGCTGGCCTGGGCCGGTACGATCCCCGGCAGCAAGGCGGTGCTGCTGGCCAAGGCCAACGCCAGCCGTGAAGTCGAACTCTGGGAATGGCGCCTCGAACCGGGCGAGCATTACCCCTCGGAGCCGGACGCCGATGGCTGGAGCGAACAGTTCTACGTATTCGAAGGCTGCCTGACGGTGATGGTCGGCGAGGTGCCGCACAAGATCGCCGCTGGCGAGTTCTTCATGTTCGCCAGTAACCAGCCCCACTCCTATCGCAACGATGGGCCGGTGGCGGTGCGGTTTGTGCGTAACGTGGTGATCTGACTGTTGGCCAGTCGCCGGGACTGCGGGGGGCCGAGCCATCGTCAGCAAGCCGGCTCCTACAGGTTCCTGGGTCGTTCACAAATTCTGTGGTCGCCTCAAACCCCCTGTGGGAGCGGGCTTGCTCGCGAAAGCGGTGTGACAGACGAAAACGATGTTGGATGTGCCGGCCTCTTCGCGAGCAAGCCCGCTCCCACATTGGACCGAGGCTCCTGGCGCCGACGCCTGTGGGTTGAACATCCATGACCTCGACCGACGCATCCTACTTTGGTACTGCTCGATGAGCCTTCCATGGGTTTGGCGCCTATTATCGTCGAGGATAAACACTGATCAGTGAGAACGGCATGAGTGAAACCCGAAACGGACAGGCAACTGACGCCATCCGTCACGCAGACATCCTGATCATCGGCGGCGGCCTCAGCGGCGCGATGCTGGCGGCGCAGTTGGTGCGCCTGCCGGGCAAGCGCCAGGTGCTGGTGATCGAACCGCGCGCCGAGCTGGGGCGCGGCGAGGCCTACAGCGCCGTGGAGCTGGGGCATACGCTCAACGGCAACGCGGCGCGCATGAGCGTCGACCCGGACAATGCCGATGACCTGACCCAGTGGCTGACCGACTACATTGCGGCCGGTGGCTGGCCGGAGTCGGATGAGCAGCATGTACCCATCAGTGAGCTGTTCCCGCCGCGGGGGATTTTCGGCCTGTATGTGCAGCAACGCCTGGCCGAGGCGCAAGCGGTGGGGGCATTGAGCGGCTCAACGGTCGAGCATGTGCGGGCCGAGGTGGTTGATCTGCAAACCGATCCGCAGTCGGTGCACTTGACCTTGAGCGACGGCCAGCGACTGCAGGGCTCTTTTGCGGTGCTCGCGACGGGCATGTTCCCGGCTGCGCGCACACCGCAGACTGAGTCCAGCGGCTTGAACGCGGCGGCGCTCGACCCGTGGGATGTGGCGGCGATGCAGCAGCTCGATCCGCAGTCGACGGTGCTGATCATCGGCTCGGGCCTGACCATGGTCGATGCCGTGGTGTCGCTGGAACAGGCCGGTCATCGCGGGCCGATCGAAGTGTTTTCCCGTCACGGCCTGCTGCCCCATGTGCGGCGCCAGCCACCGGCCTGGGTCGATTTCCTCGCCGAGGACCCGAGCATTCGCACGCCGCGACAGCTGGTACGTGAATTGCGCCGACATTGCCGCGACGCCATCGACCAGGGCATCGATTGGCAGGCCCCACTGGACACGGTGCGGGCGCACATCGGGCGCTTGTGGAACCAGGCCAGCGACGTGCAACGCCGTCAGTTCGTCAGGCATGTCCGGCCGTGGTGGGAAAGCCATCACCATCGCTCGCCGCCGCTGAGCGCCGAGCTGGTGGAGCGCTTGCACGGGGAAGGACGGTTGCGGATTCAGGCGGCGTCGTTCAAAGGGCTGGAACCTTCTTTGGGTCAAGCAGTGAGTATTCGTATCCGCCGTCGGGGCGAAGGGCAAACGGTGGTGGTCAGTGGCGCGGCGTTGATCAACTCCAGCGGCATCGAATACGACTGGCGTCGGGTGGCTCGACCGCTGCCCCGGCAACTGCTGGCGCGCGGGCTGATCCAGCCGGGACACCTGGCACTCGGCATCGCCGCAAAGGTCGACGGCGCGGTGCTGGATGCCGATGGCCAGGCTGCCAGCCGCTTGTTTGCCATGGGGCCACCGTTGCGCGGGATGTGGTGGGAGAGCACCGCCGTGACGGACGTGGCCAGTCAGGCCAAGGCGTTGGCCGCGCGTCTGGCATCGCCGTAAAGGTTGCGCAAATGAAGAAACCCCGCAATTGGCGGGGTTTCCTGTTTCAGGCAGCCCAAGGCCGTTGATCAATAACGCTGATATTTGGAGCCGAACTCAGGACGGTTTTCCGCGACGTAGAGTTTGTCTTTGTGGTCAGCGCTGACGGTGTTCATGTTCTGTGAGGCCGGTTGGCTCACTTTCACCGCTGCAACGATGGGGGAGGTGGCGTGTGGGGCGGCGATGGCGCCAGTGCTGCCAAGAACCGCAAGGGCGAAGCCGATACCGATGATGCTTTTCATGATGATGCTCCAGAGCGTGGGAAGAAGATGTGGCCACTGTAGGGCTGGAGCATCGCGATGAAAAAACACCTGTACGCATAGTCGTTATCGAGAACAGTGATCCTTGTACGAAAACTGTGGGAGCGAGCTTGCTCGCGATGGGGACCGGTCAGTCGATAATGATGTTGACTGACACGCCGTCATCGCGAGCAAGCTCGCTCCCACAATGGATATCTGTTGTTTTGGAGACCGCGATCAGTAGCGCTGATATTTCGGTGTATCGCTGATGTGTGCCTGAACGGTCCGAAATGGGCTTGTGCGTATCCAGACCGGGTTTCTATACAAACGGATACAAACCTGCGCAAAGATCCCCATCAACTGTGCGCATCGAGCATTTCCACCGGGTAGGAGAATACGTAGCCTTCGCTGCGCACGGTCTTGATGTAGGTCGGTTCCCGGGAGTCGTCCTTGAGCCGTTGGCGCAGGCGGCTGACCAGCAAGTCGATCGAGCGGTCGAACAGGTCGGCGTCGCGGCCCTGGGTCAGGTTGAGCAACTGGTCGCGACTGAGCACCCGTTGCGGATGATCGAGGAATACCCGCAGCAGCCGGTATTCGGCGCCACTGAGGGCCACCAGGGTGTCGTCTTCGTCCAGCAGGTGTCGGGCGGTGGTGTCCAGGCGCCAGCGACCGAAGCCGAGCATTCGCCCGCTTTCGCTGATCAGCAGGTTGGGTGGCAGCATGCGGGTGCGGCGCAGCACGGCATTGATCCGTGCCAGCAGTTCGCGGGCGGCGAAGGGTTTGGTCAGGTAGTCGTCGGCGCCCATTTCCAGACCGAGGATGCGGTCGGTTTCGTCATTGCGTGCGGTGAGCATCAGGATCGGCGTGGCCTTGTGCTTGCCCGCGCGCAGTTCGCGGCACAGGACCAGGCCGTCGTCGCCGGGGAGCATGATGTCGAGCACGATCAGGTCGACCTGGTTGCTTTCGAGGAAGCTGCGCATGTGCCGGCCGTCGGGAACCACGGTGGTGCGCAGGCCGTTTTTCTTCAGGTAGTTGCCGACCAGTTCGCGAATTTCACGGTCGTCGTCGACGATCAGGATGTGGTTGACGTGGTCCATCGGTCGATCCTCTTTTTTTGTCGTTGCCGGCCGCTGGGCCAACCATACATTTTGTAGACGCTGGCTTGTCTGGTCGCCGCATCGCATCGATGACGGCCTTACAGCCAACTAATCACTCACGGCTGTAACCAACCCATTGTGGGAGCTGGCCTGCCGGCGATGGCGGCCTGAGAGACGACCTATTATTTGTTGACTAAGTACACCTGACAGACAATCGTCGGCTCTCAGGACGCCATCGCCGGCAGGCCGGCTCCCACAGTAGATCGGGTACGGCCGCGAGAGAGTGGTCGCCTGTCAGACAGATGCACCGCAGCGGCTGATCCTGGAAACAACAAGCCGAAGCATTTGGCTTCGGCTCGCGTTTAACAATTTACATCAACTTGATCACGCAACCACTCGATAACACGGCACATAAGCCGCCCCACCCGGCAGTTTCATCCGGTGCTGGGCGACGAAGGCCTTGAGCAGTTGGTCCAGCGGCTGCATGACGGCCGCGTCACCACGGATCTGGTACGGGCCGTGTTTTTCGATCAGGCGGATGCCCTTGTCCTTGACGTTGCCGGCGACGATGCCGGAGAACGCGCGGCGCAGGTTGGCGGCCAGTTCGTGGGCCGGCAGGTCGCGGCTCAGCTTGAGGTTGGCCATGTTTTCGTGGGTCGGGTCGAAGGGGCGCTGGAAACCTTCGTCGATCTTCAGCAGCCAGTTGAAATGGAACGCGTCGTTGCGTTCGCGACGGAACTGTTTGACCGCCTTGAGGCCCTGGGTCATCTGCCGGGCGACTTCCGCCGGGTTGTCGATGATGATCTGGTAGTGCTTCTTGGCGGCCTCGCCCAGGGTGGCGCCGACGAACGCGTCGAGCTGTTCGAGGTAGGGCGCGGCATGTTTCGGCCCGGTGAGGATGACCGGGAAGGGCAGGCCCTGGTTGTCCGGATGCATCAGGATGCCGAGCAGGTACAGGAATTCTTCGGCGGTACCGGCACCGCCGGGGAAGATGATGATGCCGTGGCCGACGCGGACGAAGGCTTCCAGGCGCTTCTCGATGTCCGGCAGGATCACCAGTTCGTTGACGATCGGGTTCGGTGCTTCGGCAGCGATGATCCCGGGTTCAGTCAGGCCCAGGTAGCGCCCGCCGTGGATGCGCTGCTTGGCATGGGCGATAGTGGCGCCTTTCATCGGGCCTTTCATCACGCCGGGGCCGCAACCGGTGCACACGTCCAGGCTGCGCAGGCCCAGTTCGTGGCCGACTTTCTTGGTGTATTTGTATTCTTCGGTGTTGATCGAGTGACCGCCCCAGCACACCACGATCTTTGGCTCGACGCCAGGGCGCAGGGTGCGGGCGTTGCGCAGCAGGTGGAAGACGTAGTCGCTGATGCCCTGGGAGGTGCTCAGGTCGATGCGTTGGCTGTCGAGTTCGTTTTCGGTGTAGACGATGTCGCGCAGGGCGCTGAACAGCATTTCACGGGTGCTGGCAATCATTTCACCGTCGACGAAGGCGTCGGCCGGGGCGTTCAGCAGTTCCAGGCGTACGCCGCGGTCTTGCTGGTGGATGCGGATTTCGAAGTCCTTGTAGGCTTCGAGGATGGTCTTGGCGTTATCGACGTGGGCGCCGGTGTTGAGGATGGCCAGGGCGCACTGGCGGAAGATGTCGTAGGTGCTGCCGGATCCGGCTTCGCTCAGTTGCTGGACTTCCCGTTGAGAGAGTGTTTCCAGGCTGCCTTTCGGGCTGACCGAAGCATTGATTACTTGTCGTTGGGTCATTCAATGATCCTTAAAACGATGTCATTCACGCGCAAACAACGAATGGCATCCGAATAGAGAGTATCCATGAAAGAAGATGGCACGAACTGCGCGGTCTCGCCACGTCCTCCTTTTGATGATGTATAGATGAAAAGGAGCCCCAGCATAGCTAAATCCGTCGCAGAGGCGATAATGACCCGCGGTCTTTTTGTCCTGCGAGCCTTTTTACCATTGAAGCCAAGGAATCCCGACGTCATGTTCGAAATCCAGCCGATGAACGCCGACGACTATCGGCAACGGACGCGGCGCAGCACGGTGATGATCGCGCTGATCTTCCTGGCGCTGGCGATGGCCCTGTCCACCGCGGCGGTGACTTTGTTCGGCGAGCCCGGCGGGGACAACCTGCGCTTCAACATCGGCGGAGTGTTTGCCGCGGTATTGATCATGGCCGGGTTGATGCGCAAGCTGTTCTGGCATCAGGAATGGATGGCGCCGGCGGTCTACAGCTGGCAGCTCAAGCGCAGCCTGATGAGCATCACCAACGTCATGCACCACCTCAAGGCCGCCGTGGAGGCGGGGGATCCGGACGCCATGAAGCTGTTGCGCTTCTATCACCTGGGATTGAGCCAGATGCATCAACTGGACGGTAACTCCAGCGATGATGCGCAATTGCACCGGGAAATGCAGCAGCATGAGGCGCGGATGCAGGCGCTGGGTATCGACCCCCGGCAAACCCGATTGAATCCGGCGTGGCTCGAAGCCCTGAAGCCGCCGCGCAGTTGAACCCGCTCAAACCCGCAGGCGCAGTGTTTCGAAGAGTTGCCGGTCTTCCTTCCTGGCCGAACGCGCATGCCGACGAATGACCTGCAGCAGGCACTCGGTGAAACACTGGGCCGAATGGCTTAACGCGCCATTGCGCCGAGTCACGATGCTCAACTGCCGGGATTCGAATTGTTCGTTCAGGTCCAGGGCCACCAGGCGTCCGAGGAACGGCGGGGCAATGCTGACGATGGAAGGGCCCCAGGTGCACATGTCCGCCCGTTCGACCAGCATCTGCAAGATGGCCAGTGAATGGGCCCTGACGATGCGGTTCTCGTCGATTTGCGCGCCGTGTTGCCAGAACAATGCCTGCATCAACCCGGCGTGGCCGTCCGGCGCATAGTTCAGGGTCCAGTTCTGGTCCAGCAGTTCGTGGATCGAACGCGCATTTTGTCGCGCATGGCCCTCGCGCACCAGCACCGACGTCTGGTAGTCGAGCAGGGTTTCACAGGCAAACTCCTGGGTGGTCTGCGCCGGGTGCAGCTGGCCGATGGCGAAATCCATGCTGCCGTCGCGCAGCAGTGGTTGGGCCACGGCCATCAGGCTTTCGTACAGTTCCAGCCTGATGTGCGGCATCCGCTCGCGAAATGCCAGGACCACTTCAGGCAGGAATGTCAGGGCGATCCAGGGCGTGACCCCGACGCAAAGCCTGCCCTGGGCCTTGCCACGCATGTGATCGAGTTCGGTTTGCGCATGTTCGAGTTGTTTGATCACCAGGCGCGCGTGGGTCAGCAGGACTTTGCCGTACTCGGTGAAGTTCAGGCCGCTGGGGGTTCGGCTGAACAAGGGCAACTGCTGGCTGGTTTCCAGCTCCCGCAGCGCCTTGGTCACGGCCGCCTGGGAGATGTTCAGCGAACGGGCGGCGGCGCGGATGCTGCCGGTCTCGGCGCTGGCGATCAGTGCTTGTAATTGATGCAGTTTCATCTGCTAACCCTTGAGACAACCATTGGTTGTCATCATAACCAAACTGGGCCTCCCCAGCCCAGGGGCTGTTCCCTAAGATCGATTCCAGCAGCGCTTTCCAAGGCGCGCCGCCTCAATCGAAGGAGAACGACAATGGATGCCGGCCAGGTGCTGCCAGGTATTGCAGCGCTACAAGATGAAATGATTGCGTTGCGTCACAAGATTCACGCGCATCCCGAACTGGGTTTTGAGGAGTTTGCTACCAGCGAACTGGTGGCCCGCTGCTTGCGCCAGTGGGGATTCGAGGTCAGCACCGGTGTGGGCAAGACGGGCGTGGTCGGCACCCTGAAAAATGGTGAGGGCCGTTCCATCGGCTTGCGGGCGGACATGGATGCCTTGCCGATTCAGGAAACCACAGGATTGCCCTACGCCAGTCGCAACGACGGGGTCATGCATGCCTGTGGCCACGACGGGCATACGGCAACCCTGCTGACAGCGGCCAGGTACCTGGCGCAAACCCGGGCATTCAAAGGCACGCTGCAGGTGATTTTCCAGCCGGCTGAAGAAGGTCTGGGTGGTGCGCGGAAAATGCTCGAGGACGGCCTGCTCGAACGTTTCCCCTGCGATGCGATTTTCGCCCTGCATAACGTGCCGGGTCATCCCGTCGGGCATCTGGGATTCTACAGCGGGCCGTTCATGGCCTCTGCCGACACGGTCACGATCAAGATCATCGGCACCGGTGGTCACGGTGCGGTACCGCACAAGGCCGTCGACCCGGTGGTGGTCTGCGCTTCGATCGTGATCGCCCTGCAAAGCATCGTCTCGCGCAACGTCAACCCGCAAGACACGGCGATCATCACCGTCGGCTCCATTCATGCCGGCAGCGCCTCGAATGTCATCCCGGCCAGCGCCGAGATGAGCCTGAGCGTGCGCGCACTGACCCCCGAGATTCGCCAGTTGCTCGAATCGCGGATTACCGCGCTGGTCACTGCACAGGCCGCCAGTTTCGGCGCCCAGGCGCATATCGATTACCAGCATTGCCATCCGGTACTGATCAACGATCCCGCGTCGACCGCGTTTGCCCGGGCCGTCGCCAGTGACTGGTTAGGCGACGAGCAGTTGATCGACGACCTGCGCCCCTTCACCGCCAGTGAAGACTTTGCCTTCATCCTTGAGCAATGCCCCGGCAGCTATCTGGTGATCGGCAACGGCGATGGGGACAGCGGCTGCCTGCTGCACAACCCCGGCTACGACTTCAATGATGCGTGCCTGCCGATCGGCGCGAGTTACTGGGTCAAGTTGGTGGAAAGCTTTTTGCGTTGAAACACCGTCATTTCAAGCGCCTGTCATTACAAAAACAACTGCGGCCTGGAGAAGAAGGACATGAACAAGATACTTGCAGCGGTTTCACTGCTGGCAATCACGGCATCGAGCCTTGCGGGCGCGGCCGACTGGTCTGGAAAAACCCTGAGACTGGGGGTGGACCCCACCTATCCGCCGCTGGAATACAAGCAGCGGGACGGCACGCTGACCGGTTTCGGGGTCGACATTGCCGAGGCGCTTTGCGCGCAGTTGCAGGCGCATTGCGTCTGGGTGGAGAGCAGCTGGGACGGGATGATCCCGGGCTTGCTGGCGCGCAAGTTCGACGCGGTGGCGTCTTCGAT
Source organism: Pseudomonas sp. YuFO8 (assembly GCF_035065025.1). Lineage (NCBI taxonomy): Bacteria > Pseudomonadati > Pseudomonadota > Gammaproteobacteria > Pseudomonadales > Pseudomonadaceae > Pseudomonas > Pseudomonas sp. YuFO8. The sequence continues at coordinate 70,505 of NZ_JAXDEQ010000022.1, forward strand.
GACGGTCACGCCCAAGCGAATGGAGCAGATTGCGTTCACCGACAAGGTGTCGAATGCGCCGGCTCGCCTGGTGGTCAAGCGCGGCTCGGGTTTGCTGCCAACCCTTGAATCGCTCAAGGGCAAACGCATCGGTGTGGAGCAGGGCTCGACGCAGGAGGCCTATGCCAAGGCCGTGTGGGGTTCAAAAGGCGTGGAAGTCCTGTCCTATCAGAATCAGGACCAGGTGTATGCCGATCTGGTGGTGGGACGCCTCGACGCTTCGCTGCAGGGCTCTATCCAGGCCAGTTACGGATTCTTGAACACGGCCGTGGGCAAGGATTACGAGTTCGCCGGCGCCACCCTGGACGATCCGCAGTTTTTCGGCGTGGGCGATGGCATCGGTGTGCGCAAGAACGATGTCGAGTTGCGCGAGGACTTGAACAAGGCCCTGGCGGCGATTCTCGCCGACGGCACTTACGAACGGATCAACAAGAAGTACTTCGATTTCGACGTCTACGGCGCGAAATGACCGGCATGCCCGTTCAGCCCATCCAATAAGAACACTCAATAAGAAGAAGGAGAGTGAAATGCTTCTGGAAGGCTTTGGCCCGCAGATTCTGCTCGGCACCCTGGCCACCATCAAACTGGCGCTCTGGTCGCTGCTGATCGCGGTCCTGGCAGGGCTGCTCGGGGCCAGTTCCAAGCTGTCGTCCAATCGCTTGTTGCGAGCGCTGGCCACCGGCTACACGACGGTTATCCGCAGCATGCCGGACCTGGTGATCATGCTGCTGCTGTTCTTCAGCCTGCAGATGCTGCTCAACCGCATGACCGACTGGCTGGGCATCGGGCAAATCGAGATCGACCCCTTCCTGGCAGGCGTGGTGACGCTGGCGTTCATCTACGGGGCCTACTTTACCGAGACCTTCCGGGGGGCGTTCCAGGCCGTGCCGGCAGGCCAGGTCGAGGCGGCGCGGGCCTACGGCATGAGCCGTGGGCAAACCTTTCGCAAGGTGCTCCTGCCGCAAATGCTGCGCCACGCACTACCAGGCATCGGCAACAACTGGCAGGTGTTGATCAAGTCCACGGCGCTGGTATCGATCATCGGCCTGACCGATGTGGTCAAGGCCACCCAGGATGCGGGCAAGGGCTCGATGCAATTCTTTTACTTCACCCTGGTGGGCGGCCTGATCTACCTGGCGATCACCAGTGTGTCCAACGTCGTCCTGCTGTGGCTGGAGCACCGCTACTCGGTCGGTGTCAGGAAGGCCGCGCTATGAACGGTATTCTCGAAGAGTATTGGCAGGCTTACCTGTGGAGCGACGGGCCACACTTTTCCGGGTTGGCGGTGACCTTGTGGCTGCTGATTCTTTCGGTGGTGATCGGGTTTGTGCTGGCGGTTCCGTTGTCGATCGCGCGCGTCAGTCGCAATCCGCTGCTGCGCTTGCCGGTCTGGTGCTACACCTACGTGTTTCGCGGCACGCCTTTGTACATCCAGCTGCTGTTCTTCTACACCGGGGTGTACAGCCTGCATGTGGTCCGCTCCCAGGACTTTCTCAACGCGTTCTTCCGTGACGGATTCAACTGCACGGTGCTGGCGTTCGGGCTCAATACCTGTGCCTACATGACCGAAATCTTTGCCGGCGCCATCCGGGCCACGCCCCATGGCGAAATCGAGGCGGCCAGGGCCTACGGGATGGGGCGGTGGACCCTCTATCGGCGCATCGTATTGCCGTCGGCCCTGCGTCGGGCACTGCCGTTCTTCAGCAACGAAGTGATCCTGATGCTGCATTCCACCTCAGTGGCATTTACCGCCACGGTCCCCGACTTGCTGAAGATTGCCCGTGACGTCAATTCGGCGACCTACGCCTCCTTTACCGCTTTCGGTATTGCCGGGCTGCTGTATGCCGCCAGCGCATTTTTGCTGATCTGGCTGTTTCGTCGTGGCGAACTGCATTGGCTGGCCTACCTCAAGCCGCGCACGCACTGACCCCTATTGGACTTGCTCGAATGTATAAATTGATCGTTGAAGATGTGCACAAGAACTACGGCAGTCACGAAGTCCTGAAGGGGGTATCGCTCAAGGCCCGCGCCGGCGACGTGATCAGCATCATCGGCTCCTCGGGATCCGGCAAAAGCACGTTTCTGCGCTGCATCAACCATCTCGAACAGCCATCGGCCGGGCGCATCATCGTCAATGCCGAAGAACTGCGGACCCGCCGCGATGCCAGGGGACAGCTGTGCGTGGTCGATCCCGGACAATTGCGGGTCATGCGCAGCCAGCTGTCGATGGTGTTCCAGCACTTCAATCTGTGGAGCCACATGACGGTGCTGGACAACATCATCGAGTGTCCGATGAGCGTGCTCGGCGTCAGTCGGGCGCAGGCGACGGAGCGGGCGCGGCATTACCTCGCCAAGGTCGGCCTGCCCGCCAAGGTGGAAGGGCAGTATCCGGTGCATCTATCCGGCGGCCAGCAACAGCGGGTGGCCATTGCCCGGGCGCTGGCCATGGAGCCGCAGGTGATGCTGTTCGACGAGCCGACGTCCGCGCTGGATCCCGAACTGGTCGGTGAAGTGCTCAAGGTCATGCAGCAACTGGCCGAGGAGGGCCGGACCATGGTGGTGGTCACCCATGAAATGGCGTTCGCCCGGCAGGTCTCCAACCACGTCATGTTTCTGCATCAGGGCCGGGTGGAGGAGCAGGGCGCACCGGCCAGCGTCCTGGAGTATCCGCGAAGCGAGCGGCTGCAGCAGTTCCTGGCGGGGAGCCTGAAGTAACGCTGCACGGAATGTCGCAACAGCCCATGTATACTGGTCGTGGTTAAAATGGCGAATGGGACAATTCGCCATGGCATGAGTATCCAGGGAGTTTCATGGGGCATCCGTCTAACAACGAGCGTATCGAAAAAAACCGCTACGGCGTCGCCAGGCTCAAGACTCGCTCGGCCGTGACGCTGATGATCGCCGTCTGCCTGTCGATGGTAGTGATCGTGAGCTGGGAAACCTGGAGCTCGCGCCAGTACCATCTGCATGACAAGGAAGTGGCGATGTCCAACCTTGCGCAGACCCTGGCCTCCCAGGCACAGGCGTCGATCAAGCAAGCCGACACGCTGCTGTTCACCCTGGTCGATCGCCTGGAGAACGACGGCATCGAACAGGGCCGGCTCGATCGCCTGCAACGCTTGCTGCGCGCCCAGCGCAGTGAGTTGCGTCAGCTCCATGGGCTGTTCGTCTATGACGAAACCGGCAAGTGGGTCGCCAACTCCAATGGTGCCGAGGTGGGGGGCGCGAACAACTCCGACCGTGAGTACTTCATCTATCATCGCGACCATCCAGACCGCGGCCCGCACATCGGCCCATCGATCAAGAGCCGCTCCAGCGGTGAATGGATCATGACGGTGTCACGGCGGATCAATTATCCGGACGGCCGTTTTGCCGGCGTGGCCCTGGCCACGATCTACCTCAGCCATTTCCTGCAGCTTTACGATGGCATCGACATGGGCAGGAACGGCGTGATCAACCTGATCGCCGACGATGCCAGCATCGTCGTGCGCCGGCCGTTCCACGAGGCGGAGATCGGCACCAGCCTGGCCAGGAGCCCATTGTTCACCCGGCTGTTGCCACAGGGCAGTTCGGGGACGGCAACGATGCGATCGATCGTGGATGGCGTGGAGCGGGTCGTGGGCTTTCGCCGGGTCGAGGGGTATCCGCTGATCGTCTTTACCGCGCTGAACAAGGATGAAGTCTTGGCCAGCTGGCGCCAGGAGTCCTTGCTCAGCGCGGGCATCGTCGCGCTGCTGCTCGGGGGACTGGGGGTGCTCGGTTATCGCCTGATCCGGTTGATGAAGAAGCAGGACCGCATCCAGGGCGAATTGCTCGGCACACAGGAGCGGCTGCTGGAGCTCAATCGCAACCTTGAGTTGCTGGCGCTGGAGGACGCGCTCACGGGCCTGGCCAATCGACGCCAGTTCGACCTGTTCATCCAGGCCGAAATGAGCCGCGCCCGCCACAACGTGTCGGGACTGGCGCTGCTGATGATCGATGTCGATCACTTCAAGCCTTTCAACGATCGTTATGGCCACCTGGCCGGCGATGAGTGCCTGCGCAAGATCGCCGGGATCATTACCGAGCACATCAAGCGCCCTGGCGATCTGGCTGCGCGTTTTGGCGGCGAGGAGTTTGCCGTGGTGCTGCCGGGGACTGACTACGTCGGCGCTTTCCTGCTGGCGGAGAAAATCCGCCATGCGGTGCAGGCCGCCAGCTTGCCGCACAGTGAAAGTCCGGATGGCAAGGTCACGGTCAGCGTGGGGGTCTGCGGTTACGATCCGGCGTCTCAAGCCCAGACCGGCGAGCTGATCGGCGCGGCCGACAAGGCGCTGTACGTGGCCAAGGCCAGCGGGCGCAACATGAGCGTGATTGCCAACTGAGGCTCAGGCAAAGCGGTCGCTGCCCTGTACCAGCCGGGTGCACAGATAGGATTGCTTGAGCTTTTCCAGCCACCAGCCCAAAGCACGCCCGTCGTGATCACCGCGCCAGCCGGCATACAGGATGTTCGGCTCGCGCGGGTCGGCCATCTGCTTTTCAACCAGCGAGCCATTGCTCAGTAACGAGCCGACCCGGTGCCTGGGTAGCTACGTCCTGCATCAGGCGCGCCGCCTCGTTGACCAGCAATTCACCCGCCGGGGTGAGTTGCAGGCGGTAGCGCCGGCGATCGAACAGCAGGGCATCGAAGCGTTCTTCCAGTTGCCGCGCGGCATAGGACACCGTCGAGGGCGCCTTGCCGAGGTAGGCGGCGGCCCGCGACAGGCTGCCGGTCTCGCGGATCGCTTGCAGCAGCGTCAGGTCTTCAGTCGACAGCATGGACCGGGTCCTCGTGTTTGCCGTAGGCGTTACAGTCGGCGTTTCCTCTGCCGGATCAATCGAAGATAGACCAGTACGTTCACCAGCAGTACCGCACCGCCCAGTCCGAGCTGGATGGCCGGCGTCAGTCCTGCCGGGTAAATGATCGGCCACACGTAGTGTTCGATGAAGCCAGCGCCGTAGCCCGTTTCCCCTGCGGCCTGGCGCATGCTGTTTTCCCAGCGTGTCAGCGGGCAGGGCAGGTGGAACAGCTCCACCGCCACGCCCCAGGTGGCGGCAGGCAGGTGCCACATCATCAGGCGCGGCCATTTGAGCACCAGCAGGCCGCCGCCCACCACGAACACAATGAACGCCAGGTGCAACAACACCAGGCCATCGGCGGCGATTCGATAGAGCATGTCGACCTCCTGGCGCGTCGGTCCAATCGCACCATGGTACGCGGGCGGCGGCCTGGCGCTCTATCGATTGTCGCTGGCCAGCGCGCCGAGCACCTCCTTCAAACGCGTGACCATGGCCTCGCTGCTGCGTTGCATCGGCGCGCGCAGCTCATCGCCGATCAAACCTTGCAGGGCCAGCGCGGTTTTCACCGGCGCGGGATTGGGTTCGATGAACAGGCTCTGGATCAGCGGCAGCAGCTGGAAGAACGTGGCACGGGCGGCCGCCAGCTGGTGGTCGCGAACTTGTCGGTACAAGGTCACGAAACGATCGGTATGGACATGCGCCGATGCGGCAATCGCGCCTTTGGCGCCCAGGCACAGGGCATTGAAGATCTGGTTGTCTTCACCGCACAGCACGTCGACCTTGCCGCTGGCCAGCAATGCCAGGGTGTTGTTCAGGTTGCCGCCACAGTCCTTGATCGCGACGATGCGCTCATGGGCGACGATGTTCAACAAGGTCCCCTGGTCGAAGGTCACGCCAGTGCGGTAGGGGATGTCGTACAGGATCAGCGGTACGCTGGAGGCATCGGCGACCGTCTGGAAAAACCTTTCGAGCCCGGCCTGGGACGGCCGGATGTAATAGGGCGGCGGCACCAGCAGGCCGGCCACCGGGCGCTTGAGAATCTCCTCCTGAAAGTGCAGCAGCTCGATCAGGTTGTTGCCGGCGAGGCCCATGACCACCTGCTCAGCCGGCACCTGCTCCAGCACCGCATCGAGCACCGCCAGCTGCTCGTGCTTGCCCATGGCCGCCGGTTCGCCGGTGGTGCCACAGACAATCAGGCCGTCGACGCCACTTTCCAGCAGATGGCTGACCAGCCGGCGCAAACCGATGAAATCGATGGCGCCATGGTGGAACGGCGTAACGAGGGGAACCCAGATACCTTGGAACGATGACATGCACTTTCTCCTGATGGTCGACCGATTTCGTCACCGTCAGAAGGGCAGGAGGAGGTAAGCAAGGGGCGGGTGGTCCGTCGCGCTCAATGTCCTGTCAGCTCATCTGACGGGACAGCGCGCCCCGGTCACATGAGCGACTGTTTCTTCGATTTGAGGGTGCGCGCAACACGAGCCTGGGCCTTGGCAGTCAAGCCAATGACACGAGCGTCGAGATTGAAGGTTGCGGACATCTTTGTTTACACCCTGAATGAGGCGCCCAGTTTTAAAAGCCGGCGGGTGGTTTGTCAATCAGGAAAATGCGGCATCGTCATGTTGAGCGAGGCAGCAGCCAGTGCAAACTGCGCAAGATTGTTCAAGCCATCGGCCGTGACTGCTGGCAAAGTCTGCGGTCTTTCCCTGGTTGCAGAGCGTTATGTCCAACTCACTCATGCCGCGCAGCGCGTTTTTACGTGGCGCCGTGGCGATCATGCCGTTATCCCTGGCGACGGCCCCCTGGGGCTTGCTGGCCGGGTCCATGGCCATCGAAGCCAACCTCACACCCCTGCAAGGCCAGGGCTTGTCGAGCATCGTGTTTGCCGGCGCCGCGCAATTGGTGGCGATCGGCATGCTCAAGGGCGGGGCCGGGATCTTTTCGATCCTGCTGACCACTTTGCTGCTGACCTCCCAGCATCTGCTCTACGGCATGAGCCTGCGTTCGGTGATCTCGCCGTTGCCGGGGCGCTGGCGCGCGGGCCTGGGCTTCTTGCTCACCGATGAACTGTTCGCCCTGGTCAGCCAGCACGACAGGCAACAGTTCAATCGCTGGTACGCCCTGGGTGTGGGCCTGACGTTCTACATCGCCTGGAACCTCTTCACCCTGGCGGGCATCGTGCTGGGCAGCAGCATTCCGGGCCTGGAACACCTGGGGCTGGACTTCTCCATCGCGGCCACCTTCATCGCCCTGATCACCCCGGTGGTGCGCAACGTGCCGACCGTGGTCTGCGTCGCGGTCTCGCTGTTCTGCTCGGTGCTGTTCAGCTACTGGCAATGGGGCTCGGCCCTGGTGCTGTCGGGGCTGGCCGGCATGACCGCCGGGTTTATCTGCAACAAATTCCATGGAGCACGCACATGATGGTCTGGGCAGTTATTTTCGGCATGGGCGTGCTGGTGTTTCTCAACCGCTATGTGTTCCTCGAACCGCGTCTGCCGGTGCGCCTGAGCAGCAATGCCCGGCAGTTCCTCGGCTTCGCCGTGCCGGGCATGCTGACCGCGATCTGCGGGCCGATCGTGTTCATGCCGGACAAGCAACTGAACCTGCAATGGGACAACCCCTACCTGATCAGTTCGCTGGTGGCCGTCGGCCTGGTGCTGTACACCCGCAACACCCTGCTCAGCATGTTGTTGAGCATGGGCTTTTTCTTTTTGCTGCGTTGGTGGCTGTAGGTGGGGCGCGGGAAATTGTTCTACGCTTGAAGTTGATGACCGATCCCTTTTCAGGAAGAGAGGTGAGCACATGGCAACAGAGCAAAAACAACCGCGTCCGGATGTAGACGAGGATGAACCGACGGAAGAAGAAATCGAACAGCAGAAGCGTTCGACTCCGGACTGGAAACATCCCGACGATGGCAAGGATTTGTCGGAACCTGACCGCAAGTTCTAAGCAACCTGCGAACACTGCAACTGTGTAGGAGCGAGCTTGCTCGCGAAAAACTCGAGAACGCCGCGGGGCATCAGGTACCCCGCGTCATCGTTGACGACCATCGCGAGCAAGCCCGCTCCTACAGGGTTGCGTTTATTCCAGCAACGGCGGGAAATCAGGGTGCGTGGCCCGATAACCCAGCTTCCTGTCAATCCAGGCGTTCAGTTCGTTGACCATCACCGGGGGCTTGCCCGGATAGCTTTCGAGTATTGAACTCAGGACTTCTTTGATATTGGGAATGGAAAGCAAGTTACGGGTCTGTATGTATTGCCCGATGAAACAGTCGAGTTGGTAGTGCTCTGTCTTTGTAAGATAAATGCACGCCAGACTCGCGACTTGATCAATTGTAAAATCGTCGCGCAATTGAGTTCTCTGCAAGGCTTGATGTATGGGATTTCCTTAATTGTTGACTCTTTGGTCAATTGGTATGCCACTCGGCAATACGGCGCGAATCCTAGCGGCAGTGCCGACAAATGTATGTAAGACCATGGCGTTGTCTGACAAGCGGTGGAAGCATCAAAGTGCCATGCTTTTACAGGTGTTATTCCTTCAAAGCGTCAATCAATCCGGGCCCCTGATTCCTGACATTGCCCACCGCCTTGTCGACCCGGTACCACTCAAAAGCGCCACTGTCTTCGCCTTGGAGCAGCGCCATCTGCTCGGCACGTTCCCTGGGCGTCGCCGGGTCCAGCCATTCCCGCGCGAGTTCGGCGTTGAACACCACCGGTCGACGATCATGCACGTCCAGCATGCCGCCCGCGCTGTCGGCGGTGATGATGACAAAGCCGTCGTCGTCCCTCGGGGCTGCGCCACTCACCGGGAATTGCCCGATCGCCGCACAGAAGACCGGCCCCTGGTCGCGCCGGCGAATCAGCCAGGGTTGCCGGGTGCCGTCCCCGGCATCGACCCATTCGAACCAGTTGTCCACCGGGCAGATGGCGCGATGGGGCCAGATCGCTCGAAAGAACGGGCCGTGGGCGACTTTCTCGACCCGCGCATTGATCGGCGCCGCCCGATCCTTCGCCCAGTGCGGTCGCCAGCCCCAGCGCTGCGAGTCGGCGTGCAGGCCGTCGTTCTCCAGGTGCAACAGCGCGAGCTGGGTGGTGGGCGCGGCGTTGTAGCGCCCAAGCGGCTGATCGCCGACCTGGTTGAGCAAGGCATCGGGAATGCTCAGCACCGCCACGAAATCGTGGATGCCCCGGTATTGCGACAATCGTCCACACATCGATCGAACCCTCCGGCTGGATTATTGAGCATAGATGTTTGAACAATCTGCGTTCAGCCGAGCGCTGTAGGAGCCGGCTTGCTGGCGATGCGATGGTGGCCGTAACGCCGTCATCGCGGGCTGGCCCTGGCGAACTGAGCCAACGCCCGGGCGAGCACCGGAACCAAACACTGTGTACCTTATCCAACCTCGGCCCGCCGCTGTGTGCGGGTCTGCCCAAGGCGAAACATGAAACAGCTGCTCAAGGTTCTATCGGTGTGCACCCTGGCAGTCGGTCTGCTGGGCTGTATCGCCGCTCCCATCGAAATGACCCCGCAAACCGAACAGGCTTTGCGCGCGCAACCACCGATCCGCTTTCTGCTGACGTTCGACGACGGGCCCAGCGCCTCGAGTTTCTGGAACCCGACCGAGACCGTGCTCGACAGCCTGGCGATCAATCCTGTGCAACCCGGGATCAAGGCGGTATTTTTCGTCCAGACCCGCGCCCCACGGGCCGGCGCCAGTGACATCGGGCGGGCGGTCATGCACCGCGAACGTGATGCCGGGCATATCCTGGCCTTCCACACGGCCACGCCTTCGCACACCAATCATCGCTCCCTCGACGATCAGGAACTGGAGCAGGCGCTCAACGAGGGGTGTGCCGACATCGCCGCGATCACCGGTGCGCCGCCGACCCTGTTGCGCCCGCCATTCTGGAGCTACGACAAACGCACGTTCGCCGCCTATCAGCAGCATGGCCTGCATGTGCTGCTGACCGACCTGAGCGCCAACGACGGCAAGATCTGGGGCTTCAACGCCAGCCCCCGGCGCCGCGCTCATATGCTGCGTTCGATGTCCGAGGTGCGCGAGCGCATTGCCCGCGGCGAGCTACCGGTGGTGGATGGGGTGATTCCGGTGGTGGTGACTTTCCACGACCTCAATCGCTACACCGCCCGGCATGCCCGCGAGTACCTGCAGATTTTGCTCGACAGTGCACGGGCGACAGGGGTGAGCGTCGCCCCGATGGCGTTTTACGACGACACCGCCGCGCTGCAACGGGCCGCCATGGCGCGCACGCTGCGCGACAGTTCACAGCCGGCGCAATTACCGGGGATCTGGAACTGGATCTGGAAAGACAACAGTCATTGATGAAGTGGATATCACTAATGGACTGGCGCACATTTGGCCAAACGCATCTATTCTGATTGGATCCGTTCTGATCAACCCGCCACGGAGGCAACGGCCATGGTCGCCATTTCAGCCCTTTGCAACATTCTGGAGTCCGGTTTTAAGCCCCTGGCCTGTCAATGCACGGAGAGTGGCGGGCTGCTGCGGATCGAGGTCTTTGATCCCGCCAACGGGCAAGTCAAGCTGATGCTTGCCGGCGTATCGACCGAGCAGTTGACCAGCATGCGGGCCATCTCCGACTTCATCGGTGAACTGCGCACCGAGATGAGCGCCGGGCGCCGCGCCTTCGCCGGTTAAACACCACGCGTGATCGTATGTGGCAATAGTTCGTCGATCACCCGCAAACAATGGTTCAACCCCGGTGACACGTCGCCGACCCGCCGACTGAGAATGATCGGCGAGGTGGCGTTGTCTTCCAGCAGCGGGGTGAAACCGATGTCGTCGCGGTGCAGCAACTGCACCGAGGCCGGCACCAGGGTGATGCCTATCCCGGCCCCCACCAGCCCGATCGCCGTCTGCAGCTCGTTGGTCCATTGCGCCACATGGATGCTCACCCCATAGGATTCGAACAGCGCGATCACGTGGTCGGCGTAGCTGGGGCGCGGGTTGCCGGGGTACAGCACGAAGGGCTCCTTGGCCAGGTCGCGCAGGCTGACAGGGCCCGCCAGCAGCGGGTGGCCGGCGGGCAGGGCGGCCACCAGGCGGTCTTCGGTGAGCACGGTCTGGACGATGGCCGGGTCGTCGATGCGGATGCGGCCGAAACCGACGTCGATGCGCCCGGCCTTGAGGGCCTGGACCTGCTGCAGCGTGGTCATCTCCGACAGCCCGAGTTCCAGCTCCAGCGGCTCGCCGCTGCGCAAGCGGCGAATCAATTGCGGCAGCACGCCGTACAGCGTCGATGGCGCAAAGCCGATACCCAGCCAGGTCTTTTCCCCCAGGCCTATGCGCCGCGTGTTGTCGCAGACCTTGTGCAACTGGTCGAGCAGGGCGGTGGAGTGCTCATGGAAAAAACGCCCGGCGTCGGTCAGCTTCAGCGGCCGGCCGCGCTCGAGCAGCATCACCCCCAGTTCATCCTCCAGTTGCTGGATCTGCCGGCTCAAGGGCGGCTGGGCGATGTGCAGCCGTTCGGCGGCGCGGGTGAAATTGAGGGTTTGAGCCAACACCTGAAAGTAACGCAGGTGACGCAGTTCCATGGAGCCTCCGGATCTTCAGCGGTTGCATACCTTGAAGGTATCAAGCCAGACCAATTCTATATTGGCCGCCCGGAAAAAGCCGTATGAGAATCGGGCTCAGAACTTCAAGAACCTGACGGGTATCGAAATGCTTGCTACAGCCATTGAATCGATCGAGACGATCATCGTCGATCTGCCGACCATCCGCCCGCACAAGCTGGCGATGCACACCATGCAGAACCAGACCCTGGTGGTGATTCGCGTGCGCTGTGCCGATGGCATCGAAGGCATCGGCGAATCCACCACCATCGGTGGCCTGGCCTATGGCAACGAAAGCCCCGACAGCATCAAGACCAACATCGACAAACACTTCGCGCCTTTGCTGATCGGCCAGGACAGCAGCAATGTGAATGCCGCGATGTTGCGCCTCGAGCGCAGCATCCGTGGCAACACCTTCGCCAAGTCCGGCCTGGAAACCGCGCTGCTCGACGCCCTGGGCAAACGCCTGGGCCTGCCGGTCAGCGAGTTGCTGGGCGGCCGCGTGCGTGACTCGCTGCCCGTGGCCTGGACCCTGGCCAGCGGCGACACCGAGAAGGACATCGCCGAAGCGGAAAAAATGCTCGACCTGCGCCGCCACCGCATCTTCAAGCTGAAGATCGGGGCCGGCGAGGTCAATCGCGACCTGGCCCACGTGATCGCGATCAAGAAAGCCCTCGGCGATCGCGCGAGCGTTCGGGTCGACGTCAACCAGGCCTGGGACGAAGCGGTGGCCTTGCGTGCTTGCCGAATCCTGGGCACCAATGGCATCGACCTGATCGAACAGCCGATCTCGCGCAACAACCGCGCGGGCATGGCACGCCTGAATGCCATGAGCCCGGCGCCGATCATGGCCGACGAATCCATCGAGTGCGTGGAAGATGCCTTCAACCTGGCACGCGAAGGCGCGGCCTCGGTGTTTGCCCTGAAGATCGCCAAGAACGGCGGCCCACGCGCCGTGTTGCGCACCGCCTCGATCGCCGAAGCGGCCGGGATCGCCCTGTACGGCGGCACCATGCTCGAAGGCGGAATCGGCACCATGGCCTCGGCCCATGCCTTTGTCACCCTGAACAAACTGGCGTGGGACACCGAGCTGTTCGGCCCGCTGCTGCTGACCGAGGACATCCTCAGCGAGCCGCTGGTCTATCGCGATTTCGAACTGCATGTCCCCAACACGCCGGGCCTGGGCCTGAGCCTGGATGAGGAGCGCCTGGCGTTCTTCCGTCGCGACAAGACTATTCATCAAGCCTGAGGAGAGCATTATGCTGTTCCACGTAAAAATGACCGTGAACCTGCCGGTCGACATGAATCCCGAAGCGGCGGCCAGGCTCAAGGCCGACGAAAAGGCCCTGGCCCAGCGCCTGCAAGAGCAGGGCAAGTGGCGTCATCTGTGGCGCATCGCCGGGCACTATGCCAACTACAGCGTGTTCGATGTCGACAGCGTCCAGGAACTGCATGACCTGCTGATGCAACTGCCGCTGTTTCCGTACATGGCCATCGAGATCGACGCGATGTGCCGGCATCCTTCTTCCATCCGTGACGACGACCGCTGAGCCCAGCCTGTCCAGCGCTACGCTAATAATTACAAGATGAGAAACCCCTGATGAACGTAAAGATTTCCCACACTGCCGAAGTCCAGAAATTTCTCGAAGAGGCCAGCGGCCTGCACAACGATGCCGGCAGCCCACGCACCAAGGCCTTGATCTACCGCATCCTGCGTGACTCGGTGAACATCATCGAAGACCTGGCCGTGACCCCGGAAGAGTTCTGGAAAGCGGTCAACTACCTGAACGTGCTGGGTGCGCGCCAGGAAGCCGGGCTGGTGGTGGCCGGTCTTGGCCTTGAGCACTATCTTGACCTGCTGATGGACGCCGAAGACGAGCAGGCCGGCAAGTCCGGCGGCACCCCGCGCACCATCGAAGGCCCGCTGTACGTGGCCGGTGCACCGCTGTCCCAAGGCGAAGCCCGTCTGGATGACGGCGTCGACCCGGGTGTGACCCTGTTCATGCAAGGCCGCGTGTTCAACACCGCTGGCGAGCCCCTGGCCGGTGCCGTGGTCGACGTGTGGCACGCCAACACCGGTGGTACCTACTCGTACTTCGACCCTACGCAATCGGATTTCAACCTGCGTCGCCGCATCGTCACCGATGCCGAAGGCCGCTACCGTTTCCGCAGCATCGTGCCGTCGGGTTATGGCTGCCCACCGGACGGTCCGACCCAGCAACTGCTCGATCAACTGGGCCGTCATGGCCAGCGCCCGGCGCACGTGCACTTCTTCATTTCCGCGCCGGACCATCGCCACCTGACGACCCAGATCAACCTGGATGGTGAGAAATACCTGCATGACGATTTCGCCTACGCCACCCGTGACGAGCTGATCGCCAAGATCACTTTCAGCGACGATCAACAGCGCGCGGCGGCCCATGGTGTGAGCGGTCGTTTTGCCGAAATCGAGTTCGATTTCACCCTGCAGTCGACCGCCCAGCCTGAAGAGCAGCAGCGCCACGAGCGGGTTCGCGCACTGGAAGACTGATAGCAACCCCCCTTGTGGGAGCGGGCTTGCTCGCGAAGGCGGTTTAACATTCAACACTTATGTTGACTGTCACTCCGCCTTCGCGAGCAAGCCCGCTCCCACAAGGGGTTTCGGTTAACGGTCTGGATTATCCCGAGCGAATGACCCAGTGTTCTAGAATGTCCCGACGCAAACCATAATAACAACGAGAGTGACCCGATGATGCAAACTCAACTGTTGAGTCAGCGCAGCAGAGTATTCGACCAGGCCGACCCCTACGCGGTGTCCGGCTACGTCAATCAGCACGTCGGTAATCACTGCATCCTCATGCCCCGAGCCGGCCGCCCGCTGGCCAGCCTCGATCATCGTAAATTCGCCAGTCTCGACCTGTGCCGCATCAGCTACGGCGCCAGTGTGCGGGTGACCTCCGGTGCGCTGGAGAGCATTTACCACCTGCAAGTGCTGCTGCGCGGCAACTGCCTGTGGCGCGGTCACGGCCAGGAGCACTACTTCGCCCCCGGCGAACTGTTGCTGATCAACCCCGACGATCCGGTGGACCTGACGTATTCCGCCGATTGCGAAAAATTCATCCTCAAAGTCCCCACCCGTTTGTTCGAGTCCGTCTGCGATGAGCAGCGCTGGCGCTATCCGGGGCAGGGCGTGCGGTTCCTGGAAAACCGTTATCAGCTCAATGAACTGGAAGGCTTCGTCAATCTGCTGGCGATGATCTGCCAGGAGGCCGAATCCAGCGAGCAGATTCCCAGGGTGCAGGAGCATTACACGCAAATCATCGTCAGCAAGATGCTCAGTCTGATGAAGACCAACGTCTGTCGCCTTGAACTGGGCTCGCAAACGGCCACCTTCGAGGCGATTGCCGACTACATCGCCAATAACCTCAAGCAGGACATCGACAGCGAAGAGCTGGCGCGCCAGGCGCACATGAGCTTGCGCTCGTTGTATGGCCTGTTCGAACGCAACGCCGGCCTGACGCCAAAAAACTACCTGCGCCAGAAACGCCTGGAACGCATCAACGCCTGCCTGAGCGACCCGACCTGCAACGTGCGCAACGTCACCGAAGTGGCGATGGACTACGGCTTCCTGCACCTGGGCCGGTTCTCCGACAGTTACCGCAAGCAGTTCGGCGAGTTGCCGTCCGACACCCTCAAGCGCCGCCACTGAGTCAACCCGACCCCCTGTAGGAGCTGGCTTGCCAGCGAAGGCGGCGTATCAGGCGACATTGAAGTTGCCTGACCCACCGCTTTCGCTGGCAAGCCAGCTCCTACAAGGGGGGGCGGTGTCCATCCCAAGCCCCTGCACAAAACGGATAAAGGTCTGCACCCCGCGGATAGTCCGCCCCATCGCCCCGTCCTAGCATGACCCCTGCCTGGACAATAACAATGGAGGCGGCGGCCATGACCCTGCGACCCGAATATTTGCAATCCCTGCTTGAAGACGATCCAGAGCAGGGCCTCTATCGCTGCAAACGCGAGATGTTCACCGACCCCCGGTTGTTCGATCTGGAGATGGAACACATCTTCGAAGGCAACTGGCTGTACCTGGCGCACGAAAGCCAGATCCCCAACATCAACGATTTCTACACCACCACCATGGGGCGCCAGTCGATCTTCATCGCGCGCAACAAGGACGGTGTGCTCAACGCCTTCATCAACGCCTGCAGTCATCGCGGCGCGACCCTGTGCCGGCACAAGTCCGGCAACAAAAGCTCATACACCTGCCCGTTCCACGGCTGGACGTTCAACAACTCCGGCAAGCTGCTCAAGGTCAAGGACCCGGCCAACGCCGGCTACCCGTCGAGCTTCAACTGCGAAGGCTCCCACGACCTGACCAAGGTGGCGCGCTTCGAATCCTATCGCGGTTTCCTGTTCGGCAGCCTCAAGGCCGATGTGCTGCCGCTGGTCGAGCACCTGGGCGAGTCGGCGAAGATCATCGACATGATCGTCGACCAGTCCACCGACGGCCTGGAAGTGCTGCGCGGTTCTTCCAGCTACATCTACGAAGGCAACTGGAAACTCACCGCCGAAAACGGTGCCGACGGTTACCACGTCAGCTCCGTGCACTGGAACTACGCCGCCACCCAGAACCAGCGCAAACAGCGCGAAGCCGGTGACACCAACCCGACCATGAGCGCCGGCAGCTGGGCCAAGCAGGGCGGTGGTTTCTACTCCTTCGACAAGGGCCACATGCTGCTCTGGACCCGCTGGGCCAACCCCGAGGACCGTCCGCTGTACGAGCGTCGCGATGAGCTGGCGCAAGATTTCGGCAAGGCCCGCGCCGACTGGATGATCGAGAACTCGCGCAACCTGTGCCTGTACCCCAACGTCTACCTGATGGACCAGTTCAGCTCGCAGATCCGTATCGCCCGGCCGATCTCGGTCAACCGCACCGAAATCACCATCTACTGCATCGCTCCAAAAGGCGAAAGCGATCACGCGCGTTCGAGCCGGATTCGTCAGTACGAAGACTTCTTCAACGTCAGCGGCATGGCCACGCCGGACGACCTGGAAGAGTTCCGCTCCTGCCAGACCAGCTACCAGGGCAGCGTCACCACCTGGAACGACATGTCCCGTGGCGCCGAGCACTGGATCGAAGGCGCTGATGACGCGGCCAAGGAAATCGACCTGCACCCGCTGCTCAGCGGCGTGCGCACCGAAGACGAAGGCCTGTTCGTGCTGCAACACAAGTATTGGCAGCAGACCATGCTCAAGGCCCTGGCGGCCGAGCAGTCGAAACTGATCGCCGTGGAGGATGTGTTATGACCATTTCCTATGAAGCGGTGCGCGATTTCCTCTATCGCGAAGCACGCTACCTCGATGACCGCCAGTGGGACGAGTGGCTGGAACTGTATGCCCCCGACGCGACCTACTGGATGCCGTCCTGGGACGACAACGACGAACTGACCGAAGACCCGCAGCGGGAAATCTCGCTGATCTGGTACGGCAACCGCACCGGCCTCGAAGACCGCATCTTCCGCATCAAGACCGAGCGTTCCAGTGCCACCGTGCCGGACACCCGCACCTCCCACAACATCAGCAACATCGAGCTGCTGGAACAAGCCGACGGCCTGTGCAAGGTGCGCTTCAACTGGCACACCCTGAGCTTTCGCTACAAGACCGTCGACAGCTATTTCGGCAGCAGTTTCTACACCCTTGACGTACGCGGTGAAAACCCGCTGATCAAGGCCAAGAAAGTGATCCTGAAGAACGACTACGTTCGCCAGGTCATCGATGTTTACCACTTGTGAGGCTGCCGTCATGACCCATTCCATTGCGTTCAACTTCGAAGACGGCGTCACCCGGTTCATCGACGCCAATGCCGGCGAAACCGTGGCCGATGCCGCGTACCGCCAGGGCATCAATATTCCGCTGGACTGCCGTGACGGCGCCTGCGGCACCTGCAAGTGTTTTGCCGAAGCGGGCAGCTACGACCTGGGCGAGGAGTACATCGAAGATGCCTTAAGCCCCGAAGAAGCCGGGCAAGGTTATGTCCTGACCTGCCAGATGCGCGCCAAGAGCGATTGCGTGGTGCGGGTGCCGGTGTCCTCGGATGTCTGCCGCACCAGCCAGGCCAGCTATGACGCTACCATCAGCGCCGTGCGCCAGTTGTCCGACAGCACCATTGCCCTGTCGATCAAGGGCGAGTCCTTGAGCAAGCTGGCGTTCCTCCCGGGTCAGTATGTGAACCTGGGCATTCCCGGCAGCGAGCAGACCCGCGCCTATTCGTTCAGCTCGTTGCAGCGCGACGGTGAAGTCAGCTTCCTGATTCGCAACGTGCCCGGCGGCCTGATGAGCAGCTTCCTCACCGGCATGGCCAAGGCCGGCGACAGCATGAGCCTGGCCGGGCCCCTGGGCAGTTTCTATCTGCGCGATATCCGCCGGCCGTTGTTGCTGCTGGCGGGCGGCACCGGGTTGGCGCCGTTCACCGCGATGCTGGAGAAGATCGCCGAGCAGGGCAGTGAACACCCGCTGCACCTGATCTACGGCGTGACCCACGACTTCGACCTGGTGGAACTCGACCGCCTGGAAGCCTTCGCCACCCGCATCCCCAACTTCACCTACAGCGCCTGCGTGGCCAGCCCCGACAGCCAGCACCCGCGCAAGGGCTACGTGACCCAGCACATCGAACCCAAGCACTTGAACGATGGCGACGTAGATCTGTACCTGTGCGGCCCGCCGCCGATGGTCGAAGCGGTCAGCCAGTTCATCCGTGAGCAGGGCATTGCGCCGGCCAATTTCTACTACGAGAAATTCGCCGCCAGCGCGGCCTGAACCCACTCCATACGACGACGCCTCCCCTGTAGGAGCTGCCGCAGGCTGCGATCTTTTGATTTTGTTTTTTACAATCAAGATCAAACGATCGCAGCCTGCGGCAGCTCCTACAGGGGGCGGCGTGTGAGGTACACATGAACAGATTCCACGACAAAGTCGCGCTGATCACCGGGGCGGCCCAGGGCATCGGGCGGTGCGTTGCCGAGCGCATGGCCGCTGAAGGCGCGAAGCTGATCCTGGTCGATCGCTCGGACCTGGTGTTCGAAGTGCAGCAACAACTGGCCCCGCACAGCCAGGTCCTGGCCCTGACCGCCGATCTTGAGCAATACGAGGAATGCAACCGGGTCATGCAAACCGCCATCGAGCGTTTCGCTCGTCTCGATGTGCTGGTCAACAACGTCGGCGGCACCATCTGGGCCAAGCCGTTCGAGCACTACGAAGCGGCGCAGATCGAGGCCGAGGTGCGCCGTTCGCTGTTCCCGACCCTGTGGTGCTGCCATGCCGCCTTGCCGTACATGTTGGAGCAGGGCAGTGGCGCTATCGTCAACGTGTCGTCGATCGCCACCCGCAGCGTCAACCGTGTGCCCTACGGCGCTGCAAAGGGCGGGGTGAATGCGCTGACCGCGTGCCTGGCGTTCGAAACCGCCGGTCGCGGCGTTCGGGTCAACGCCACAGCACCCGGCGGCACCGAGGCACCGCCGCGGCGAGTGCCGCGCAATGCGGCCGAGCAGACTGAGCAAGAGAGGGTCTGGTACCAGCAGATCGTCGATCAGACCCTCGACAGCAGTTTGATGAAGCGTTACGGCACGCTGGATGAGCAGGCCGGCGCCATTCTGTTCCTCGCCAGCGACGAGGCGTCCTACATCACCGGCATGGTCATGCCGGTGGGCGGTGGCGATCAGGGCTGAGGCGGGTGAACTACAGGCGACGCCGAAATGCGCTGATGATCCGCAGCGTGGCGTCGCTGGGGTTCAGGTTCTGCACCGAATCCAGCGGGTACCAGAGGCAATCGAAAATCTCGTTTAGCGGTCGCGCATGCTCCGCATCGAGCAACGATGCTTCGTAGACATGGTGTCGGGTGCCCCGTGTTTCGAGTTCCATCAGGTACAGCATATCCTCGGCGCCCAGCCCTGTTTCTTCCTGCAACTCGCGCAATGCAGCATCCTGCACGGTCTCACCGCGCTCGACCTTGCCGCCGGGCAACATCCAGCGACTTCTGGCCTTGCGCACCATGAGGATATGGCGGTCGTGCTCGCAAATGACGGTTGCACGTACTTTCATCTGTTCATTCAATCCAGGCTGTCACATAAGTGTAACAAAAATGCAATATTCGGGCCGTAATCCATTGCAAGCTTTCCTGGACATTTTGAACAACAAAGGTGTCTAAAAGTGCAATCTCGCTGCCACTGGCCTGACTCGACGTCTGGTCGGCCTCTTCACGGCAGGGGGGTGTAAGGTAGGCAAGTCAACCCTGTGATCACTGCCAAGATGGAGGTGACTATGAGCGTTCCGATGTTGAACAAGATGCACATGAACGGCTATGACGTACTGAGTGTGAACAACGGCCCATGGCGGGTCTGCACCCAGGGCGACCGGCTGGGCTCGTTTGCCAGTCGGGAAGAGGCGCTGGCCTTTGCGGCTGCGCTGCCGGGTTATAAAGCCCGCTCAACCAAGCCTCGCAATCAGCAAGCGACATGAAGGCAGGCTCAAGGCCCAGGTCCTATGGAAACCGGGTCTTGATTGCGCAACCAATGTGGGAGCGAACAGCTCCCACAATTGATCCCTGTAGAACTCGACAAAAATAATCTGCAAGAAAACCCGGCGCCGTTGCACAGAAGGGGACTGGTCCCCGATCCGAGCAACGCCATGCCCCATTACTTCGACAACGCCCACCGTGTAGAAATCGACACCTTGCGCCAACGCCTGACCGCTCGCACCGAGTGGCCGACCTGGTTGCTGCTGATCGGCGTGTACGCCGGCTGGTTCGGCATCATGCTGGGCAGTCACTGGTTGGGCCTGTGGTGCAGCACCTTGTTGTTGATCCCTTTGCTGGTGCTCTGGTTGTCGCTGCAGCACGAACTGCTGCACGGTCATCCCACCCGCTGGGTATGGCTGAACAAGATCCTCGGCTACGCGCCGTTCGCCGTGTGGTATCCCTACACCCTGTATCGCGACAGCCATCTGTTGCATCACCGCGATGAAGACCTGACCCTGCCGGGCCGTGATCCGGAAAGCCGCTACCTGAGCGCCGGGCAGTGGCAGGGCAGTTCAGTGTTCGAGCAAGGCCTGCACTGGCTGAACAAAACCGTGCTGGGGCGTTTCCTCCTGGGCGCTCCGCTGGCTTTGCTGGCGCTGGCAAGGGAAGAACTGCAGCGTTTGAAGGCGGGTGAGCGACAGGCCTGGTTGATGTGGTTGAGCCACGGCACGTTGACCCTGTTGATGTTGCTGTTCATCGCCCGCTACAGCGTGCTGCCGGTGTGGCATTACCTGTTGCTGGTCAGCGTGCCGGCGCTGTCGATTGCCATGATTCGCTCCTACTACGAACACCGGCCCCATGCCGCGCCCGAGCACAGGACGGTCCTCAATGAAGCCGCCTGGCCGTGGCGCTGGCTGTTCCTGAACCTCAACCTGCACCTGGTGCACCACGATTTGCCGGGGCTGCCCTGGTACGACTTGCCCCGCGCTTATCAGGCGCGTCGCGAGCAATGGCTGGCGCGCAGCGGCGGGTTCCTGGTGCAGGGTTATGGCCAGTTATGGCGCCGGCACGGGGTGAAGGCCATCGACAGCCCGCGGCACCCTTTTCACTGATTGCGAATGAATTCCCTGTGGGAGCGAGCTTGCTCGCGAAGAGGCCATGACATCCAACATTGATGTGCCTGCCACGCCGCTATCGCGAGCAAGCTCGCTCCCACATTTGAATGCCGTTGTATTGGAATATTTCGATGACACAACACCTGGCTGAATTACTGATGTACGTCGCCCCCGAACCGGTCCGCCAAGCCAACGAACGCTGGCTGGCACTCATCCTCCAGCAACTGGGCGCCACGCGCCGCGATGCCGAGGGCCTTGCGCTGATGGACCTGTGGCTGTCGCCGCACTTGCTGCTGACGCAAACCTGCGGCTACCCGCTGATGACCGTGTTGCGTGGGCGAGTGCGGGTCATCGGTCGTCCTCGTTACGAACTGCCGGACGCCAGCGGCGGCAATCATTGCAGCCTGTTGCTCAGTCGCGCCGATGATCCACGGCGCAGCCTGCCGGCTTTTCGCGGCAGCCGTGGCGTGATCAACGGCGAAGATTCCAACAGCGGCATGAACCTGCTGCGTCACCGCCTGGCTGCGCTGCAGCGAGAGGGGCAGTTTTTTGCCCGTGTCGGAATCAGCGGCAGCCACCGGGAAAGCCTGCGCTGGGTGCGTGAAGACAAAGCGGACCTGGCGGCCATCGACAGCGTGACCTTTGCCTATCTGGCGCGACACGCCGAAGACGAAGTGGCTGGCTTGCGAATAGTCGGTCGCAGTGCATTCAGCCCGACCTTGCCGTTCATTACGGCCGCGAGCGCCACCGATGCACAGGTCGCGGAGATGCAGCAGGTAATGAACATGACGCTGCAGCAATTGCCCGAAGTCCGCGAAATCCTCGGTCTGCAAGAGGTATTGGCGACCAGCGAAAGTGACTATCAAATCGTTCTCGATTATCAGCGAGAGGCCAAGGATTTGGGGTATGGACGATTAAGGTAGGCAGGTTCTTAACCTGTAGGAGTTGTCTCGCGAAGCGAGGCTGCGAACTTTTGATCTTAAAAGGAATATAAAAATTCTTTTTTAGTATTATTAATGAATAAGGCTCCTTGCTAGGATCGCGCCACCGGATCACCGGACATTCTGCGACCCCTAACCTTGGAGCCTCTATGTCCGGCACCGACCTTTCCCATCGCAACGACGTGGGCGCATTGTTCCGCGACCATCACCCTTGGCTGTGCGCTCGGTTGCGCCGGCACCTGGGCGCCAGTTCCAGCGTCGAAGACATTGCGGCCGAGACCTTCCTGCAGTTGCTCGAATCGCCAGCACTGACCCCGATCCGCGAGCCCCGCGCCTTGCTCACCACCATTGCCCAGCGCTTGCTCTATCAGCTGTGGCGCCGTCGCGACCTGGAACGCCAGCACCTCGAACAGTTGCAACAGGTTGATCAACAGCAAGCGATCTCGCCTGAAGAACAAGCGCAACTGACCCAAACATTGCATGGCCTCGACCGCACCCTTGAACGCTTGCCGGGCAAGGTTCGGGCGACCTTCCTGTTGTCGCGAGTCGACGGCCTGTCCTACCCGCAGATTGCCGCCCGATTGGGCATTTCCCAACGCTCGGTCAGCGATTACATGACGCGCTCCCAAGCCCTGTGTGCCCGGCACAGCGCCAACCAACCCTTGAATTCCCTGAACTGGAGGTCTGCATGAAATCGCTCAAAACCTTGCTCGGCAGTTCGCTGCTGGCCCTGAGCCTGGTGGCAACCCAGGTTCCCGCCGCAGAAAAAGCCGCGCCGATCCACTTCGGCGACATCACCTGGGAAAGCGGCAGCCTGATCACCGAAATCCTGCGCTTGATCGTCGAGAAAGGTTACGGCTACCCGACCGATACCTTGCCGGGCAGCACCGTCAGCCTCGAAGCGGCACTGGCCAAAAACGATATCCAGGTGATCGGCGAAGAGTGGGCCGGGCGCAGTCCGGCGTGGGTCAAAGCCGCTGCGCAGGGCAAAGTGTTCGGTCTGGGCGACACGGTCAAAGGCGCCACCGAAGGCTGGTGGGTGCCGGAATACGTGATCAAGGGCGACCCTGAACGTGGCATCAAGCCCCTGGCCCCGGAACTGAAATCCGTCGCCGACCTGACCCGCTACAAGGACGTGTTCCGCGACCCGGAAGACCCGGGCCGTGGACGCTTCCTCAACAGCCCGACCGGCTGGACCTCGGAGATCGTCAACAGCCAGAAACTCAAGGCCTATGGCCTGACCGACAGCTTCGTCAACTTCCGCACCGGATCGGGTGCGGCACTGGATGCCGAGGTGGCGTCATCGATCCGTCGCGGCAAACCGGTGCTGTTCTACTACTGGTCGCCCACGCCGCTGCTGGGGCGTTTCAAACTGGTGAAACTCGACGAGCCGGCGTTCGACGCCGAAGCCTGGAAGACCCTGGCCGACGCCAACAACCCGCATCCAAAGGGCACCCGGTCAATGCCGGCGAGCCTGGCGATCGGCGTGTCCGCGCCTTTCAAGGCGCAGTACCCGGACCTGGTGGCGTTCTTCGAAAAGGTCGACCTGCCGATCGACCTGCTCAACCATACTCTCGGCCAAATGAGCGAAAAGCGCCTGCAACCGCGTCAGGTGGCAGAAGCCTTCCTGCGGGATCAGCCGCAGGTCTGGAAGGGCTGGGTGCCGGAGGAGGTGGCTGAGCGTGTGACCGCGAAATTGTAAGCGGGTTTTCTGAATCGGTGCTGCAGCCCGCCAGCACCGTGATCAGGGTAGCGAGGATGCAGAGTGCCCTTTTCACCCCATGCCCCCCGCTATTAGGCCTTGTGTCGACTGATGATCTTGGCCTTCACTTCCTCGGCATAACCCGACAGCCGTTGTTCATCGCCCTGGAACAAATCGCACAGGCGCTTCACGGCTTCGGCGTCGACCTCGTTGCCTGAAAGGCGCAATCGTTCGGCGATGCGCAACAGCTCAACCGCCGACCAGCGCAGGTCCGATGCCAGCCCTTGCAGATCACGCCGAAGCGTTTGTTCATGTTCGTTAAGCCACATGACTGATCTCCCGTAACTTCGTGCTACGAAATTTTAGACCCATTCCCGCGGCGGGGCGTAGTGTTCTTCTGATGCCAAAGGGCTACCTTTGGTCGGGAATTCTGCGCCCTTCGCAAGATTCGCTGTTGTTTGCTGTCGTATTGAAGTGCCGACATTTTACCAGGGCAGGGTCCATTCAAAATGACGACAACCGATGACTTCCGGGCGCATGCCCAGGAACTGAAGGCCGATCTGGATGCGGCCACCAGCGAAATGATGAAGCTGATTTCCGAGCACCAGTTCAGCGGGGCGGAATGGGAGCGGGTCAGTTTATGGCAACACGAAGCCTTCGAACGATGGACGACTTATCTCAACGAGCGAACCTACCCGGACACCGGCGATCAAAGCGTCGGTCACTGAGGCTCGATGCAACAAAATGGCTGTCAGCGCGGCAACAGGCTACATTTTATTTTTTCAGGTTTAAGGATGCTTCATGAGTCGAGTGTTGATGGGGGGAGTGGTAATGGCGTTGCTGGCGGGGTGTTCGTTGCCCGCGTCCCTGGTGCCAGGGGAGCCGAACTACAATAAGCCGAGCGACAAATTACCCAAGGAAGTAGCAGCGTGTGTATTGCCGGCATGGCAAAAAGAGATCGCCAAGACGACCCAGACATCGATTTCCAACGGCTACCGGATCACCGCGCCGAGCATCATAACCGCCGATGAAGTGCTGGATATCGTCAAGTACAAGGACGGCAGTCGGGTTTCGCTTTACCAGGGGCCGCCGTGGGCAAAGTCAGGGGTCATGCGCCAGGCGGTGCGGGACTGCCTGTAGGGTTCAGCCGTCGATCTCGGTGACCTGGATAAGCTGATCGACATTGCCCTGGGCACTCGCGGTGCCTTTCTTTTCCCGCCGATCATTCATCCAGCTCTCGACCTGCGCATTGAACTGCGCCGGTGCTTTTCGCCCGACCCTCCTGGCGATGTCCAGGATGGTCTGCTGGGCGAGGGCTTCTTCCATGCGCTTCTGCGCAGTCAACATGGCGCCGTGCACCGAGCAATGGCCGTCCACTGCCCATTCGGGCACCTCGCCTGCAAATAACGCACAGCGACCGCGGATTTCCCGACATTCGAAAATGGCCTTGGCCCCGTCGATGGCATTGACGATGTCCAGCAGGCTGATCTCATCGGCCGGCCGCGCCAGCTTGAAGCCGCCACGCACGCCTTCGGTGGCGACCACCAGTTTTGCCTTGGCCAGTTTGGTGAAGATTTTTGCCAGATAGTCCAGCGGCACGCCTTGCAACTCTGCAAGGTCCCGCACGCTCGCCTCGCGGGTCTCACCACCATTGCCCACCAGGAAAATCAGGCAGTGAATGCCGTACTCGACACCCGCGCTGTAAAGAGACATATCGATCTCCGACTAATGTAGTCGCAAATATTAGCAGTTGACCCTTAGCCGGGCAACGATCGCGATTTTTCTCCAGGCGCTGCAAAGGCCTTCCAGGTTGCAGATTCAGTGCGGTTTGGCCGCTGTATCGATGGGATCGATTCGAACCATTGAGAAAAACATCTTGCTCGATTTAACTACGATCAATAAAGTCGTAGTTATCAGGTTGGGAGCGAAAGCGGCATCCAAGCGAATGCGAGTGCCAACCCCCTGAGCCCATTTCATTGCCTGTTTTTCCCCTGGAGTTAAAAATGAAACAACGCATCCTGGTAATTGGCGCAGGTTTTGGTGGCATGTGGACCGCTTTGAGCGCTACTCGCCTGTTCGATATCCACGGCCACAATGACGTTGAGGTGACGGTGCTGGCGCCTCAAGCCGAACTGCGTGTGCGTCCACGCTTCTACGAGCCGAACGCCCACCAACTGGCCGCGCCGATCGGCGAACTGTTCGATGAGATCGGCGTGCGGTTTATCAAGGGCGCCGCCGAGACCATCGACGTCGAGCAGAAACGTGTCGGGTATGTTGATGCCCAGGGCGAAAAACAGGTCTGCATCTACGACAAACTCGTTCTGGCCACCGGCAGCCGTCTCGCCCTGCCGGACACCCCGGGTGTGGCCGAGCATGCGTTCGACGTCGACCAGATCGAACAGGCCATGCGCCTGGAAGCCCACCTCAAGTCCCTGGTCAACCAGCCGCAGAGCCAGTCTCGCAACACGGTCGTGGTCGCCGGCGGTGGCTTCACCGGCATCGAAACGGCGACTGAAATGCCCACCCGTTTGCGCGCTATCCTGGGGGAGGGGGCGGACATCAACGTGATCATCGTCGATCGTGGTAATAAGGTCGGCGGCTCCATGGGCCCGCAAATCGCCGAGAAGATTGCCGAAGCCAGTGAGGAAACCGGGGTGAAATGGCAGCTCAACGCCTCAGTGGTCGCCGTCGATGAAAACGGCGTGACCCTGTCCGACGGCCAGCGCATCGACGCCAGGACCGTGATCTGGACCACCGGCGTGCGTGCCAGCTCGCTGACCGAGCAGATCCCCGCCGAACGCGACCACCTGGGCCGACTGCACGTCGACGCTCACCTGCAAGTCATCGGCCAGCCCGACATCTTCGCCACCGGCGACGTGGCCTACGCGGCCAGTGATGACATTGGCAACCATGCACTCATGACCTGCCAGCACGCCATCGTGCTGGGCCGTCATGCCGGCAACAACGTCGCCGCACAGATCCTCGGCGTGGACCCGACACCGTACAGCCAGCCGAAATACGTGACCTGCCTGGACCTGGGGGCGTGGGGAGCGGTGTACACCGAAGGTTGGGACCGACAGGTCAAGCTGACCCGGCAGGAAGGCAAGTCGCTGAAGACCCAGATCAACACCGTGTGGATCTACCCACCGGCGGCGAACCGTGAAAGCGCCTGGGCGGCAGCGGATCCGTTGATTCCGATCGCGTGAATGGGGTGAGGTTGTGTGATTGAAAAAATCCCGTCCGGAATATCCGGGCGGGATTTTTAAATGCAAATGGACATTTCTCCGTAGGAGCCGGCTTGCTGGCGATGCGAGGGTGGCCGTTATGCCGCCATCGCTGCGATGCGGCGACCCGACAAGCCAGCTCCTTCAGGTTTTCGGGTGCCTGCGGATTGTGGGGCAGTACACAAATCTGTAGGAGCCGGCTTGCTGGCGATGCGAGGGTGGCCATGATGCTGCCTTCGCTGGCAAGCCAGCTCCTACAGGTTTTCGGGTGCCTGCGGATTGTGGGGCAGTACACAAATCTGTAGGAGCCGGCTTGCTGGCGATGCGAGGGTGGCCGTTATGCTGACTTCGCTGGCCCAGCACCTACGGGGAAAGACAAAGAGCCCTTCGAAATCATTCTTTGTCGCTACCGTAGTTCATGATTGACAACAACCGAATCGGCACCTGCACCAACTCCTCCGGCCCATGGGGAATTTCCCCTTCGAAGGTCAGGCTGTCCCCGGCCTCCATGCGATACAGCTGATTGCCATGGCGATAAATCAGCTCACCTTCCAGCAAATGCAAAAACTCCGTCCCCGGGTGGGAGAAGGTCGGAAACTCTTCACTGGCGTCATCCATGCTCACCATGTAGGCCTCGAAACTCTTCTTCGGGCCACGGGTGTGATTGAGCAGATGGTAGGTATGACCTTTCTCGGTCCCGCGGCGAACCACCTCCATCCCCTGATCAGCCTTGACTAATAGTGCGCTGCCATCCTGCTGGTCGTACTCGCTGAACAGTTTCGACAGCGGCAGGCCCAGCACGTCACACAGACGGCTGAGGGTGTCGAGGCTGGTGGAGACCTGGGCGTTTTCAATCTTGCTCAACATGCCCTGGCTGATATCGGCAATCTTGGCCACATCGGCCAGCTTCAGGTCCTGGGCCTGGCGCTGGCGCTTGATCTGCAAACCCAGGTATTGCTCAAGCTTGAGGCGCGGGGCGGTTTCGGTCGGCATAGTCATCGGATCCTGCACACTTTCCGTTCAGTAATATTAGTTTCGCACTGGGAAAGTGCAAATCGCGGCGTCCGGGCGCGCATATACCGATCAATATTCCCATGGGGAAAAGAATTTTCCCATATAAACAGCACAGATAACGCTTTTCACAAGTCACTCGCGAAGCTGGCAAGGGCCTTGCATTCCTATTGGGAAACAAACTTTCTTTTCAGGAATAAAGAGAAAGTCAGGGCCAACCCACAACTGATTTGCCTTTCGCGAGGAGTGACGAGCAATGTTGCCAGCAGAGACACAGCGCATTATCGACAAGCACGGGATCAAGTACGTGCTTGCGCAGTTTGTCGATATCCATGGCGCGGCCAAGACCAAATCGGTGCCGATCTGTGGGCTCAAGACGGTGGCCGAAGAGGGCGCCGGTTTTGCCGGGTTCGCGATCAGTGGCATGGGCATGGAGCCCCACGGTCCGGACTTCATGGCCCGCGGCGACCTGTCCACGCTGACACCGGTGCCCTGGCAGCCGGGGTATGGCCGGGTGGTGTGCGTCGGTCACGTCGATGGCAAACCCCATCCCTATGACAGCCGTTACGTGTTGCAGCAGCAGATCCGCCGTCTGGAGGACAAGGGATGGACCCTCAATACCGGCCTGGAGCCGGAGTTCAACCTGATGCGTCGCGACGAGCAGGGCAAGCTGCAACTGGTCGATCTCAGCGACAACCTGGACAAGCCTTGCTACGACTACAAAGGCCTGTCGCGCTCCCGGGTGTTCCTCGAGCGCCTGACCGAAGCCTTGCAGGCGGTGGATTTCGAGGTCTATCAAATCGATCACGAAGACGCCAACGGCCAGTTCGAGATCAACTACACCTACAGCGATGCCATGACCTCGGCGGATCGCTTCACCTTCTTTCGCATGGCCGCCGGCGAGATCGCCAATGACTTGGGCATGATCTGTTCGTTCATGCCCAAGCCCGACCCGAAACGCGCCGGCAATGGCATGCACTTTCACCTGTCGATCAGCAGCGCCGAGAACAAGAACCTGTTCCATGACGCCAGCGACCCGAGCGGCATGGGCCTGTCGAAAATGGCCTATCACTTCGCTGCCGGCTTGCTGGCTCATGGGCCGGCGCTGTGTGCCTTCGCCGCCCCCACGGTGAACTCCTACAAACGCCTGGTGGTGGGCAATTCGTTGTCCGGCGCGACCTGGGCACCGGCGTTCATCGCCTTTGGTGCCAACAACCGCTCGGCAATGGTCCGGGTGCCTTATGGCCGCCTGGAATTTCGCCTGCCGGACGCCGGTTGCAATCCCTATCTGGTCAGCGCCGCGATCATCGCCGCGGGCCTGGACGGCATCGACCGCCAGCTGGAAATCGATCACGTCTGCAACGAAAACCTCTACAGCCTGAGCCTGGAGCAGATCGCCGCCCGCGGCATCAAGACCCTGCCGCAGTCGCTCAAGGAAGCCTGCGATGCGCTGGAGGCCGACCCGTTGTTCGCCGAAGTGCTGGGCCCGCAGATCGTCGGCGAGTTCATCAAGCTCAAGCGCATGGAGTGGGTGGAGTACAGCCGCCATGTGAGTGACTGGGAAATCGCGCGCTATACGGAGTTTTTCTGAGGTTGCTGGGCGGCAGCTACGAGTTGCAAGCGTCGAGCCGTAAGTAACAGCGGGTTGGCGGCGTGTCACGAATATTTCTATCTATGCGGATTGCTTGCAGCTCAAAGCTTGCAGCTCCCGAACGAAGTGAGGACTGTTCTAATGTGCGGAATCGTAGGTCTTTACCTGAAAAACCCGCAGCTGGAATCCCGGCTGGGCCAGCTTTTCGAACCGATGTTGCAGGCCATGACCGACCGTGGCCCGGACAGTGCCGGCTTCGCCATCTATGGCGATGAAGTGGCCGATGGCTGGGTCAAGCTGACCCTGCAGGCCACCAGCGAAAGCTTCGACTGGAGCGCCCTGATGGGTGAACTGGAAGGCCGGCTTGGTTGCTCGCTGGACTGGTTTCAGAACGCCAGCGCCGCCGTCTTGAAGATCAACGCCGAGGAGGCGCCAGTACGCCTGGCCCTCGCCGAACTGGCGCCGGGGGTGCGCATCATGAGCGCCGGGCAGAGCATCGAAATCCTCAAGGGCATGGGCTTGCCCCAGGAGATTTCCCAGCGCTTTGGCCTGGCCGGCATGCAGGGCAGCCACATCATCGGCCACACCCGCATGGCCACTGAAAGCGCGGTGACCATGGAAGGCAGCCACCCGTTTTCCACCGGCGCCGACTTGTGCCTGGTGCACAACGGCTCGCTGTCCAACCACTTCCGCCTGCGCCAGGAACTTAAGCGTGAGGGCATCAAGTTCGAAACCGACAACGACACCGAAGTGGCCGCCGGTTACCTGACCTGGCGCCTGCAGCAAGGCGACTCGTTGAAAGAGGCGCTGGACCATGCGCTGGAGGACCTCGACGGCTTCTTCACCTTCGCCATCGGCACCCGCAACGGCTTTGCGGTGATCCGCGACCCGATCGCCTGCAAGCCGGCGATCCTCGCCGAGACCGACGACTACGTGGCCATGGCCTCGGAGTATCAGGCGTTGTCGAGCCTGCCGGGCATTGAAAACGCCAGGATCTGGGAGCCGGCACCGGCCACCTTGTACATCTGGGAACGCGAGTCAGCTTAAGGAGCGCACACATGAAAACCATCGATCTTTCCATCGCCAGCGTGCGCGACCTCAATCAGGCGCTGCATGACCAGGTGCACAACGTAGAAGACCGCGAATGGGTGGTGACCCACTCCAACGGCAAGCACAACCTCGCCGTCGGGGTGAACCAGGCGGTGTCCATCGATATCCAGGGGCATGCCGGTTACTACTGCGCCGGCATGAACCAGAAAGCGAGTATCACCGTTCACGGCAACGCCGGCGTCGGTGTCGCGGAAAACATGATGTCCGGCTGCGTGCGCATCAAGGGCAGTGCATCCCAGGCCGCTGGCGCCACCGCCCATGGCGGTTTGCTGGTGATCGAAGGCGATGCCGGGGCCCGTTGCGGGATTTCCATGAAGGGCATCGACATCGTGGTCGGCGGCAGCATTGGTCACATGAGCTGCTTCATGGGCCAGGCCGGGCGCCTGGTGGTGTGCGGCGATGCCGGCGATGCGCTGGGCGATTCGCTGTACGAAACCCACATCTACGTGAAGGGCAGCGTCGCGTCCCTGGGCTCCGACTGCATCGAGAAAGAGATGCGTGCCGAGCACCTGGAAGAACTGCAGGTGCTGCTCAACCGCGCCGGTTTTGAGCACAAGGCGGCTGACTTCAAGCGCTATGGCTCGGCCCGTCAGTTGTACAACTTCAAAGTCGATAACGCGTCCGCGTACTGATCCACGCGAGGAGAATAGATATGAGCGAGAAAAATACTCCGGTGCTGCGCGAGTCCGCGACCTTCGATCGCCTGACCATCCAGGAAATCCAGCGCGCCGCCGAGACCGGCATCTATGACATTCGCGGCGGCGGCACCAAGCGCAAGGTACCGCACTTCGATGATCTGCTGCTGCTCGGCGCCAGCGTGTCGCGCTATCCGCTCGAAGGCTATCGGGAAAAGTGCGGCACCGATGTGATCCTCGGCAACCGCTTCGCCAAGAAGCCGATCCACCTGAAGATCCCGGTGACCATCGCCGGCATGAGTTTCGGTGCGTTGTCGGCCAATGCCAAGGAAGCCCTGGGCCGCGGCGCGACCATCGCCGGTACCAGCACCACCACCGGTGACGGCGGCATGACCCCGGAAGAGCGCGGGCAGTCGCAGCACCTGGTCTATCAGTACCTGCCGTCACGCTACGGCATGAACCCGGATGACCTGCGCAAGGCCGACGCCATCGAAATCGTCCTGGGGCAGGGCGCCAAACCCGGTGGCGGCGGCATGTTGCTGGGCATGAAAGTCACCGAGCGGGTGGCCGGCATGCGCACCTTGCCGATCGGTGTCGACCAGCGCAGCGCCTGCCGTCACCCGGACTGGACCGGCCCGGATGACCTCGCGATCAAGATCGCCGAGCTGCGCGAAATCACCGATTGGGAAAAACCGATCTACGTGAAGATCGGCGCGAGCCGGCCTTATTACGACGTCAAGCTGGCGGTGAAGGCCGGGGCCGACGTGATCGTGCTCGATGGCATGCAAGGGGGCACGGCGGCGACCCAGGAAGTGTTTATCGAACACGTGGGCATCCCGATTTTGCCGGCCATCCCGCAAGCGGTACAGGCTTTGCAAGAGATGGGCATGCACCGCAAGGTGCAGCTGATCGTTTCGGGGGGGATTCGCAACGGAGCCGACGTGGCCAAGGCCATGGCGCTGGGCGCGGACGCGGTGGCGATTGGCACGGCGGCACTGATTGCGCTGGGCGACAACCACCCGCGCCTGGATGAAGAACTGCACAAGATTGGGTCAGCCGCCGGTTTTTATGACGACTGGCAGAACGGCCGCGACCCGGCCGGGATCACCACCCAGGACCCGGAATTGTCCAAGCGCCTGGACCCGGTGGAAGGCGGTCGCCGACTGGCCAATTATTTGCGGGTGTTGGTGCTGGAGGCACAGACCATGGCCCGGGCGTGCGGCAAGTCGCATTTGCACAACCTGGATCCGGAGGACCTGGTGGCGTTGACGGTGGAATCGGCGGCCATGGCACGGGTGCCGCTGGCGGGGACCAGCTGGATTCCGGGTTCGGGGTACTGATACCTGCTTCTGTAGGAGCCGGCTTGCCGGCGAAGGCGCCCGAAAGATCGCCATCGTCTGTAGGAGCCCGGCTTGCCGGCGAAGGCGTCCGAAAGATCGCCTTCGTCTGTAGGAGCCCGGCTTGCCGGCGAAGGCGTCCGAGAGATCGCCTTCGCCGGC